>JALYHX010000486.1 GCA_030776305.1 Myxococcota bacterium | reverse complement strand
TGCCGAGCGTATAGTTCGTAGGCCATGATCGATGCTGGGCACACTAGGCTGCCCCGCTGCCTCGGCAGCTACCGGCGAAACCAATCCCGTCGGCTGTTGAATCCCGAGAAATCGAGCCAAAAATGCGCGCGTTTGGTTCAAGGCCCAGGTATTCACCCAGGAGGACTCGCTCAGACCGGCGAACCAACCAACGTGACCGCCGCGGTTCGTCCACGCTTGCTCCAGCGCCGGTGGCGCTGCTTCGAGCCAGTCGCGTACAGTGTGGGGCGGCACCATCGGGTCATCCTCCGCGTGCACGAACAAAGTCGGCACGCGGATCCGGTCGACGAGCGGACCCGCGCTCGCGCGCGTGTAGTAGTCCTCGGCGCTCGCGAAGCCGTGCATCGGCGCGATGACCTGTCTGTCGTAAGCGCGGATGGAACGCACTCTCCGGAGCGAGGCTGCGTCGTAACCGGCGCGTTTCGGATGCATCTGCGCAAACTCGATGCCCTGTCGAACGAGCCGACGTAACACGTACATGTGGTACGGCAGACTGCGCAGCCGCTCAATCGCCCGCGTCACCTGCGCCAAGTCGACCGGCGCGCTGATCGCGACCAATGCGCGCAGTGCACCGGCATCCGCCTGGCCGATCTCTCCCGCGAGGCGAAGGACGACATGGCCCCCGAGGGAGAACCCGACGAGCGCCAAGCCATCGACCTGATCGCATGCGGCCACGTGTTCGATCGCAACTCGCAGGTCCTCGGTGAGACCCGCGTGATAGAGCTGCGGTGCGTCCGCGATCGAGTCTCCCGCGCCACGAAGATTCAAGCGGACCACGTGCCATCCTGCACGGTGCAACGCGACAGCCGCACGAACCACGTAACGCGACTGGATCGACCCTCCAATACCGTGAACGACGACGACGGCCCCTCTGAGTCCCGAGGCGTCGGGCTGCCACCACGCACGCGCATGAAGCGCACCGCCCGCGGGCAGAGGGATGCGGAGCATTTCGTCGCGCTCCGGTAGGAACGAGCGCGGCGGAGCCCAAAGCGGCAGCGTCGCGCCGAGCGTTTGCATATGCGTGCTGGCGAGCCAGCGCGGTGCGGTGAAAGTGTCACGCATGTGTGGCGAACCCCGACCGTGAGGAATCTGTGTGTCGCCTCTGACGTGAGACGCGGTCGACGGCTCGGTCAGTTTAGCTCATTCTCGAATGCGTAATCCGTAGAGGTCATCCATGCGACGACTCGTTTGCCTTCCGCTTTTCGTCTTCAGCGTCGTCGGCGGTGCCACGGCGAATTGCGGAGGAGCGGGGTTCATCTCGTGGACGCACCGTCGGATGCAGCGAGCCAAGATGGCGCACCCGGGGAAGCACGGGCGCTGAACGCCAAGGTTCGCCATTCATTGCGACGCCCCCAGCGCAGTGCGGAACGCGGCAAGTCCCGCGGAGTCGAGCGTTCCCCCCCGGAAGACGATGCGCCCCGAGTGATCGATCACCAAGGTCGTCGGAACCCGCTTTTCTCCGAGCGCATCGGCGAGCCGGAAATCTTCGTCGACGAGTTGCGCGTACACGAGGCGGCGCCCACGCGCGAAGGCCGCGACAGTCTCATGCTTTTCTCCGACCGCCACTCCGACCACGACGGCGTCGCGACGGGCTCCCGCTTGCGTCTGCAATCGCTCTAACGCTCCGATTTCGTTGATGCATGCGTCGCACCAGGTTGCCCAGAATGAAACGACGGCGACCCGTCCGCGAAGCACACTGCTCAGGTCTGTCGCCGTTCCGTCGAGCCTCATGACCTGCATCGACGGAAGTGAAGCCGGCGCCTTCATCGCGGGTGGAACGGAGTGCGAGCACGCGACCACCGTAGGCGCGAGCGTCGCGAGGGCGATCAGAAGCTGTAGCCTGTGGCGCACGTGAAGATGTCCATGTGAAGGTCGTTGGTCCGGAAGTAGCGCTCGTAGCCGACTTCGAAATGGAGCGCGCGTACCTGTGAATCGATGGGCACGTCGATGACGACTTTGCCCCCGAGAGTATGCGAATCGAGTGGTGCGAGGTCGCTGTCGGCCGTACGAAAATGCGCGGTCGGCGGGGCCAGTGGGGTGAAGAAGTCGACGCCGGTCTGAGTGTGAAAACGATACAGCGCGCCGACGTACAGAAACGCTGAAAGCCGTTGCATCAGTTGCGCCTCGAACGAGTGCGCAAGCACTCCCCAGTCGTCGCCATACAATCGGTAGTAGAGGCGAAGGGCACCGTTCCAAGGAAGAAACTGTGAGGAACGGGCCACGAGCGCGTGCCGCACACGTTTGCCGGGGAAGACCTCGGGGCCGCGATCGCCGTGCGCGAGCGGCACGCTGTTCCATGTGTTCCCAAGCTCCCCTTGTTGCACGGTGAGTCCGTAGTTGGCGCTCATCACGGTCGTCGGGGTCACGATCTGCGTCATGGCGATGCTGCCCGTGGTGCTCGTGCGGTCCGCACGTCCATGACGATGGCCAGCGATGTCGAAACGATCGAACCAGTCGAACACTTCGATGGCCCTTGCGACGACGACAGTATCGCCGTCGGCGAAAGACCTGCTCGTACTCAATCCCCCGTGCCACGAGCGGAGCGGCTCCTCGAGGTGTAGCCCGCCGTTCATCGAAAGGTCTGATTCGGAACTCGTCCGGTACGTTGCGGCCCAATCCACCGTGCCGGCGACATTGTGGCGCGACGCGCCGCTGACGACGTCGATTGACGAAGGCCCATTGTCGATGGCGTCCGGAGACGCCGCCGTGATGATGTCGACCGGGACCGTCAGGACGTGACGCAGGTTGTCCCCTTGAGAGACGACGACCTGCAGCTGCGGTTCGAGGACGGTCGTGCGCTCGGACCCGGGACCCCGGATCGGTCCGGCCTGGGACTGGTAACCGTGGCCGTACTGATCGAACGACGTGATACGCGTTCCGACCGACTCCACACGGAAACCCTTTCGCTCGCGCTCGAGGACTTGGGCGTCGCTGGCCGTGACAGAGACCGCTTCCGTGACCGTGTCCTGCGCGCGGGCGCGCGTGCCCGCCGCACAGAATGCGAGGGCCGCGGCGACGAGCGCCGCACGCCGAACGTCACTTGCAGCCGCAACCACCGCCAGCCGATGCTCCGTCTCCACCGGCTGCGCCCTCGCGAGTGTCGTACAGCTTCTGTCGCCGGGCCGCGTCGAGGGACTCGTCCGTGATGCTCATCATGGGGTCGGCCAAATGGGCGCGCCGATTCTGCGGCACGGTCGCGCAAGCGGTGATCAGCGCCACCGACAGCGGGACGGCCACGAAGCGCGTCATCATATCGAGGCTCCGACCCTCAACCCGAATTGCCCCGATCCGAGCACGGGAACGATGTCGATCGAGAGTTTGGCGTGTGGGGTCGAATGAGCCGTGGACGTGCCCCTCCCGACGCGCTGTTGCGCAAGGGCGGCATCGACGACCCCGACGAGGCCGAGGAGGAGTCCCGAACCGAAAAGGGACCAGATCACCCGCTGGTCGGCGAGCTCTCCACGTTCGATCGTCGCCGGGTGGATGCCGAGGAGCGTCGCGCTTCCGGCGAAAGCGGCGGCCGGCGGCGCGCCAAACACGACCGCGCGCGTCCACTCTCCCATGACCGCGTGAGAGGCGATGGGCGCCATGACGAACCCTCCCTCCATCGTCAGCCACCCCGCGTTCTCTTGCGCATCGTTCCCATGGCTCGTCGTCGCAAGCATCCCCCCTACCACGAAGGCGGCGACGAATGTCGAGGCGCCGACCAGAAAGCCGAGCTCGGGCGGGCGGTCGTCTGCCCATGACAGAGGAGCGACGAATACCAGCGCCATGATCGAGCTCAGTACGAACAGCGCGCGCACGCGCAGGAGACTACGGTGTCTCATCACGAAGCTCATCAGAATTTTGGCGCGAATCGCGACGTGCTAGACGAATGTGACGTGCACGTCGAAACGCTGCCTGTCGGCCCGCTTGGTTGCAACTGCTCGATCCTTGCGGACATCGAAGCCAAGCGCGCGATCGTCGTCGATCCCGGCGGTGACATCGATGTGATCCGTGCGCGTCTGGCGGTCCTGGCGTTGGCGTCGATGCGATCGTACATACGCACACGCACGTTGATCACGTCGGCTGCACCGCGGAGCTGCAACGCGCGACCGGCGCGACGGCGAGCATCCATGAGGCCGACCGTTTCCTTTATGACTTGTTGCCGCTGCAAGCAGAGCTCATCGGGACCGCCGTTCCCGTCTCGGCGGACATGGACGGGGCACTCGTCGAGGGTCAAAGCTTGCGCGCAGGTAGCATCGAGCTCCAGATTGTCCACACGCCCGGGCATACCCCGGGCAGCTGCTCCTTCGTGGCGGTGGACGGAGGCAAGACGCACGTCTTTGCCGGGGACACTCTCTTTCGTGGGAGCATCGGCCGCACCGATCTCTGGGGTGGCGATCCCGACCTGATATTGCGGTCGATTCGCGGCCGACTCCTCACGTTGCCGGACGAAGCACTGGTCGTCGCCGGCCATGGTCCCAGCACGACGATCGGCCACGAACGCGCGAGAAACCCGTTCTTGCAGAAGCGATGAGGGCCGCTGTTCCCCTCCGCGCAAGCTTTGACCGAAGCGGCTCTTCGCGAGCCCCTCCGCCGGACGCTCGCGTCGCGCGTGCGGCGAGGATTACCGCTCGGCGCCACGACGGCCGCGGCGGTGCTCCTTCCTCTCTTCGAGCGCGACGGGGAAGTGCATGTCTGGCTCGTGCGGCGTCCGGCATCGATGCGGAGCCACGCGGGGCAAGTCGCATTTCCCGGCGGCAAGAACGAGGCGAGCGACGATTCGCTGCTGATCACGGCACTGCGCGAGACGGAGGAGGAGCTCGGGATCGCCCGCGCGAGCGTCGATGTTCTGGGGGCGCTCGACGACATGCTCACGGTCACTGGCTTCACGATCACCCCTTGGGTTGGCTGGCTCGCACCCAACGTCGAGGTTCGGCCCAACCCGAGCGAGGTGGCACGTGCGTTCGCGCCTTCACTGCGTGCGTTTCTAGAGCCGTCGAGCGCCATCGGCGCGCGGCCGGGCTGGAAGGTCGACGGGGAGTTGGTGTGGGGAGCAACCGCGGTGATGGTGGACCACCTGGTTGCTGTGCTCGCCAGCCTCGACCGCGGCAGGGAAGGCTAACCGGCTTTCCTGACGCGAGCGCGGAAGACGCAACTTGCCATGCGCGTCGGCCGAAGGGGGGCAAAGACCATGGAAACCCACCGCGTCCTCCGCGCCCCAGTCGACAAGCTTCACAACCCGTGGAACGACGACGACCCCAAACCTGTGCCCCTGCATGACCTCGCCCGTTATTTCCGAGCGGTCGACGTCGGCTCGGTGCAATGAGCCATGCGATCAAACTCGCGCCTCCGCCTTTCGCCCGCTCTTGCCGCGCGCTCGTCGTCCTTGCGCTCTCGGCCGGCGGCGGCATCGGGTGCTGGTCCCGGCTGGCGCCCGCCGCGCGAACGCTGGAAAAGGAGGGAGGGGGGGGCAACAAGGAATTGGTCGAGGTCTCCTGGACCAACGAGCACGACCCGTACACCCTTGTCCACGGCACGCGTGTCATGGCGGACGTCGGCGAGCTCGACTTCTGCCACTTCCAGCTCGAGTGGCGGGTGCCGATCGGGGACGCCGATTTCGTGCATCGTTCTACACCGTGAGCGGCGACCTTTTTCCCTTGCGGGGCGAACTCGTCACACTCAAAGAGTGCGCGCAAAGCAAGCCGGGCGGCTCCTGCTGCAGCCTCCCGCCCGCGGTGGTTCTCGAGATCGAGCCGGGCGGGACCTCGCCCGACGAAGTCTTCATTCCTCTTAGCGGGTTCGCGACGCTCGACGGCGACACGTTCGTGCAATCGCGCATCGTCCGGGCGGACGGCAGCGACCGGCCCGTGGCCGGCATCGTCGGCCTCGGGCATGATTGGGCAACCTTTCGCATCGGCGAGTCGTTCGCGTGGAGCGAATACCATGCGACCGTCGTGCGCATCGTCGAGCAATACTCCGGCGATCCGAGGGGCTGGGTCGGCGTTCGGCTCTCGGTGCCCGTCCCGACGAGGCAGCGGCTCGCCACCGAATGCGCCGGGTAGGCCGCTCGCTGAATCGTGGCTAATAGGGATTGTCGTCCGCAGGCTTCGCCGCGGGCTTCACCTTCGGCGGTGGGATTGGGCCTTTTGGCGATGTCGTCGGCGCCTCGGCGGGGGCAGGGGCGGCACTTGCGACATCCGTCGGTGGGGTCGTGCTCGCAGACGCGGCCGGCGTGGGAACGGGTCGAGCGGCGGGCTTCGGGCGCGCGGGGAGAACGGCGGGGGAGGCACCAATTTGGGCAACCGATTTGGCGCTCGGTGCTGCGGACGTTGCGGTGACGGAGGGTCCTGTCGTCGCAGCGGGCGGCTGGATCGTGCCCGACCAAGCCGCCGTTCCACTTGCGACGGGTAAGGCCTCAGGGATTGCCGACGCAGTCGCTAGCGATGGGGGGCTGGCGGTCGCAGTCGTGGTCGACGTTGGCGCAACTGGCGGAGGCGCGACGGTGGTCTCTGGCGGCGCACCCCCACCAAACAGCTCTTCGCGGAACAATGCGATTCCGGCGAGAATTGCAACCGCTGCCACACCCACGACGATGAATGGTCCCGACGCTGCTTTCTTCGCCGCCGGACCCGGACTCGATGCGCGCGCGACGGCGGGGTCCGTGCGCCCGCTCCTGGGAGCCGGAGGCTCGATGGGCGGTCGTGTTGGTTCCGATGTCCGATTGGCCGGCGGTCGCGACGCGTCCGCCGCTCGCGATGCCGCAGCGATTGCGGCC
>JALYHX010000485.1 GCA_030776305.1 Myxococcota bacterium | reverse complement strand
CTACGGTGTCCTACCCTCGTGGTCTCTCCCCTGTTTTCGCGCGATGATGGTCACCGGGACCGATTCTCGCAAGGAACAGCCGATGGCGACCTCACTCTACGACCTCAGCGTGCCGACCTTCCTGCAGACCGTCACCGCCGTGGCAGGCTTCCTCGACCGCGCGGCCGCGCATTGCGCGCAGACGGGGGCCGACCCCGACGACTTCGTGGAGGCGCGCCTGTTCGCAGACATGGCGCCGTTCCACTTCCAGATCGAAGCCACCTGGCACCACGCAGTGTGGGGCGTGGAGGCCCTGAGGACCGGCGCGTTCACCCCGCCCGCCCTGGTCGGGCCGGTCCCCTTCGCCGCGCTGCGGGCGATCATCGCCGAGGCCGAGGCGGCGCTGGCGGCGTTCGATCGCGACGAGATCGACGGCTGCGCGGGCAAGGAGCTCGATCTCCAGATCGGCCCGCGGCGGCTCGCCTTCATGGCGGAGACCTTCATCCTCTCGTTCTCGCTGCCCAACTTCCATTTCCACGCAGTCACCGCCTACGACATCCTGCGCTCGCGCGGCGCGCCCATCGGCAAGCGCGACTACGAGGGCCGGCTGCGGACAAGGGCGGGCTAGCACACCGCCGTCTAGATGCGCTTCAGCATCCGACGGATGTGACTTGATGATCGCATCCGGCCGGCTTCGTCCGCGCGAACGGAGTCCGCGACTTGTTCCAAGCACGCATCTAGGCATCGAGGTGGTAGCGAACAAGCAACGTCGCCAACCCGCCGTCGCTCAGTACGGTGGACTCCATCCTCTTGCCGCGGCAATGCCTCCATCCGCGCAACCCTTCACATTCCGACGGTCACCATTCCCAGCGTACCTGGTGGGTGCGGTCGGGCTGCGGATTGGCTACTGTCCAGGAGAGCCAGTCCAAGTTTGCTTTCGGGGGATGCCACCATCGCTCCTTCGCCCTGACCATCGAGACCGATGCTTGGCCCGCCTCTTTCACGTATTCGAAGTTTATGCTCGACGCGCGTGCCGGCTTGGCCGGTGGGAACAAGTTTGTAATTCGCAAGCTCGGTCGAATGTTTGATGCGGAACCCCGCCCATTTCTGGGCGGTGTTTTGAAACGTGTTCCAAAAACGTATCGAAAAATGAATCGGGAATGGCGTGCCTAGAGGCGCATTCGATATGTGGTTGGATCGTATATTTGTGGTCCGCGTCACTTCAGGATCTATTTTGCTTGATGTACTGTACGCGTGCAAAAAACGCGGTTGGACCGCCGACGTTCTCTCCACGATGAATTCGTTTATTGATACGGCCGTGGAGACGCGGTGGCCATTTTCGATGTCGTCTGGTGATGCGTCCGACCAGCCCGTCATCCATCGTCGGGTCACGTCGAATCACGCGCACGCCCGATTCCCCTCCGATGGGCTCGTCGTGAGTCGTCGCAGCCTCTGCGGGGGCCTTGGCCTCTGCAGGTGCAGGCGCAATGACGGACGCGGTGCGGACGGGCTCGAGCGATTCGGGACGAGCAGCGAAGGACTTGAACCAACTGCGGGCCGGTAGAGACCGGCGAGCACGTGGATCGAGTGTCAGGATCGCGATGGTTGGCGGTGACATCGACGCGGACTGAAGGCTGCGCTTCGACGATCCACGCTGCGTTGCTGTGGAGCTTCGCTCGTTGGCGCGCGAGAATCGCTTCCTTAGGGGTGAATGCGCACGACTGGCGCGGGAGCCATGCTCGTGCGTCGAGAAACGAGCTTTCCGGGTCGTTTGGCGAAGGTCGATCGCGAGCCAGTGTCGCTCACGATCCGATTCACGAGGGTCGGTCGCGGCGGAGTCAGTCCGGGTCGGTCCGGAGCGAAGCTCGCTTTGGAGATCGCGACGCTGGTTTTTGCCAAAGCGAAGCTCGCTTCGTGAGCACCTTCGCTTGCTCTTGTCGTAGCGAGGCTCTTTCCGTGGGCCGCTATGCACACTCGGTCGAAAGGGACGCTCGCTTTTGAGATCGCGACGCACGTTCCTGCATGAGCGAAGCTCACCCGGTTCAAAGCGA
Source organism: Myxococcota bacterium (assembly GCA_030776305.1). Lineage (GTDB taxonomy): Bacteria > Myxococcota_A > Polyangia > Polyangiales > Polyangiaceae > Palsa-1150. The sequence continues at coordinate 2,245 of JALYHX010000485.1, read as the reverse complement.
AGCTCGCATTGGAGCTCGCCACAGTCGCTTTTTCCGAAGCGAGGCGCGTTACGCGAGTCCCTTCGCTGACTTAGTCCCAAGGCAAGCTCGCTTTGTACGTCGCTACGCTCGCTATTGCGTGAACGAAGCTCGCTCGTTGGAAAACGAAGCTCGTTCGGCGATTCACTCCGCTTGCGTCTGCAAAAGCGACGCTCGCTACGCGGCTATCTACGCTCGTTCACTCGAAAGCAAAGCTCGCGTCGAACATCGCTACGCTCGCTTGTTCGAAAACGAAGCTCGTTCCGTGACAATCTGCGTTTGCTCCGTCGAAAGCGGAGCACGTACGCCGCCGAGGCGGGCTCGGTGTTGGCAAAGCGGCTTTCGCTGCCTGGAAAACGAAGCTCGCGACAACGCGAACGAGCGTCGCGGATCGATCCGCGCGAGTCATTCCTCGCTCCGCGCCAATCACGAGTGCGGCCGCGTGACCTTCGATCCGCTCACCATCGCTCGTGGCTCGACAACCAAGCGTAGTGCCGCCAGATGCGAAGGCAGCGATTCGGTGAACGAGCGTTGTTCATCGATGCGCGAGAATCCTTGGTCGGTCGACGTCGATCGGGAGCGCGGTCGCACTCGAGATGGCCGACAGGTTCAGCGTCGCTCGCACCCACACGGTCGTCTAAGCATTCGTCACATCTCCGTCGGCGAGTAGGCGAAGCGGCCCCCCTCAGGTCCCCCCGCAAAGCGGGGGGACATTGCACTTGCGAGCATTGAACATGCGAAGGCGCGCCTTGCTTGCGATCCAGCATGGCTGCGCAGACCATCCCCCCCGCCCCGCGGGGGGGACCGAGGGGGGGCTGTGAGAGCGATGAGGACCCGTCCTCAGCGCCCCGCGGAGGACCTGAGCAGGTGGCAAGAACGCGCGCGAGTGGTCACGGCTGCGGCGGCCGTTGCGATGTGACGAATGCTTAGACGGTCGTAACGGTCGTGGCCATCGAGAACGGCGAGCGGCGCTCCTTGCTCGCAGGGAACTTCGGAGCGCGGCCGTTGTCCAAGGTCTCTGTGGGCTTGAATCGTACCCAGCAGAGCGGTCGAACTGCTTGCCAGTCGTGGATGGCGGCTCTCACCTCATCGCTTGCTCGGCGGGTTGATTGGTCTCATCGTAGTTGCGAGGTCACATGAAGCTTCAAGGATGCGGTGCAGCGGTTTTGTTGGCAGCTGGAGCGCTCTGGGTCTTCATGAGCGAGACCGATCGCGAAGAGCCTGTCCTCGGCGGCGCGCCGCCCGAATCCGTACGGGCGCTCGAAGCCAGCGTGGCTGCCGAACCGAACGACTCCGAGGACACACGCGCTCTTGCGCAAGCGTACCTCGACGCGCGTCAACCGGGGTTGGCCATCGTGCTCGTCGACGGAGCGCCGCCGGAAGTCCGTGGCGACGTGCGCGTCGAGCATGTCTACGCGCGCGCGCTCATCGACGCGGGGCGCAACGACGAGGCGCTCGCCGCCGAATCGCGTGTCGTTTGGACGTGCAGGCTCTTTGCGGAGGGAAACGCGGGCCCTGACGGATGCGACGCAGTGCTGCTCGCCTCGGCCATGAGGCGCACGGACATCCTGCGCGAGCTCGTCTCGTTGGGAGTCGAAGATGCCCGATCGCAACCGGCGATGAGTCTCGTTGCCTATATGAACGCTACGCGCGAGGCACGCGTAGCGATGGAATGACGAGGGGGGACCGGAACGTCGGCGCAGAAGCGACGACCGCGGTGAACTGCAGCGGCGGTGCTAATCTAGCTGCAATCGCCCGAGTCGGAGCACCCATCCATGTGCGGCATTGTTGGCTACGTTGGCCCGAAGGATTGCGCACCCATCTTGGTCGAGGGACTCCGCTGCCTTGAGTACCGCGGCTACGACTCCGCGGGGCTTGCAGTGCATACAGGGGCGGCGCGCGGCATCGAAATCGTGCGGGCAGTCGGCAAGCTCACGAATCTCGAGGCGGCGCTGAAGAAAAACCCTCTCGCCGGAACGACGGGCATCGGTCACACCCGCTGGGCAACGCACGGCCGACCGAACGAGGCAAACGCTCACCCGCACGTGGCCGGCAAAGTCGCGGTGGTCCACAACGGAATCATCGAGAACCATGTCGCCTTGCGACGCGAGCTCGAAGGGCGGGGCGTACGGTGCGCCAGCGATACCGACACGGAGATCGTTGCTCATCTGGTCGACCAAGCCCTTCGCGAGGGGGCCCCACGCCTGAGCGACGCTGTCCGCGCGGC
>JALYHX010000484.1 GCA_030776305.1 Myxococcota bacterium | reverse complement strand
ATCCCCTGCGTGAGCCCCAACCCTCTCGCACGCTCGATCTTTTCGCGCGTACGCGCGGTCCCGACCACGCTCGCGCCGACGGCGTGCGCGAGTTGAAGGGCCGCAGTGCCGACGCCGCTCCCGACCGCGTGGACCAATACGACGTCTCCCGCGGACACATGCGCTTGATCGACCAGCGCGTCCCATGCCGTCACGAACGCCTCCGGCACGGCCGCGGCGTCCACGAACGTCATCCCCTCCGGAATGGGCGCGAGCGTTCTGGCGTGCACGACGATGAACTCCGCATAGCCTCCGCCGCCCACGACACCGAAGACGCGCGCGCCGAGAGGAAACTCGATCGCACCGTCACCGATGGCGTCCACCTCGCCGGCGATCTCGAGGCCCGGCACGTCCGGAGGTGAGCCAGCCGGTGCGGGATACACGCCGAGACGCTGCAAGAGGTCCGCGCGGTTGACCGACGTGGCCCGGATCCGCACGCGCACTTGGCCTTGAGATGGCTCCGGGGTCGCGACCTCGCGAAGCTCGAGCACCTCAGGCCCGCCGGGCTCGCGAATGACGATTGCACGCATGACGACGAAGACTACTTCACGTCTCGTCGCCACGGCGCTGCTCACTGCATGCCCCGACACGCATGCCGTCCGCGCGCGAGACGCGCTATATGTCGCTGCGATGACCGCCACGCGCGTGACAAGGCCGGTCGTCCGCAGCTTCAATTTGCCCTACACTGCAGAAGCGGTCTCGTGGGTGAATGCCGGCGGACACGCCATCGTGTGGCTGTCGACCCGCAAGGCCCGACTCGTCTTCGCGAAGCCTCGCGAGGGGGACGAGCACGATCTCGGGCGGTGGTCCGCGCTCGACCTGGGACGGACCGAATACTGCCTCGCGACGCGGGGCACCTTCGCGGGAATGGCCTATCTGCGCGTGCCGCACGATTGCTATTCCATCGTGCGTGACCGCGTGGTCCGTGACTCGGTTCACGCGGGGCCGACGCGCGAGATCCTGCTCGACTGCCTGGCGTGCGGGGCGTGCTGCAAAGACAATCGCGTCGAGCTCGACGACGAGGACGTCGCGCGGTTCACCGAGGCGGGGCGCGGCGAGCTCGCGCGGCCACCTTATGCGCGGCGAGACGACGGAGCGATCGTTCTCGTACTGCGCATGGACAAGCGCTGCAAGCACCTCGGGGACGACAACTGCTGCGGCATCTATCCGATTCGACCCGAGGCGTGCAGCTCGTTTCCACCCGGGAGCGAGTGCTGTCTCTCTGCGCGCGAGGAAGAGACGGGGATCGTCGACGGCGCGCGGCTTTAGGTAGCGACCTTGGCTTGGAACCCGGCCGCTACCCGACCCGCGTACCCCCCACGGTGATCGAATCGATCTTGATCGTGGGACAACCGACACCGACGGGCACGCTCTGTCCGTCCTTGCCACAGGTCCAAATGCCATCCGACACTTCGACGTCGTCGCCCAGCATCGTCACGCGACGCAGAACCTCGGGGCCATTGCCGATGAGGTTCACACCCTTGAGCGGCGCGGTGATCTTCCCGTCCTCGACGAGGTAGCTCTCGGTCAACGAGAATACGAAGTCGCCATTCGCGATGTCGACCTGGCCGCCGCCGAACTTCTTCGCGTAAATACCCCGCTTCACGCTACGCAAAATCTCGTCGGGGTCGTGCGGCCCGGCGAGCAAGATCGTGTTGGTCATCCGCGGCATCGGCGCGCACGCGAAGCTCTCGCGCCGCCCGTTCCCGCTCGGGCGCAGTCCGAAATGGCGCGCGCTGAGGCGGTCGTGCATGTAGCCCACGAGTCTGCCCTTCTCGATGAGCGTCGTGCTGCGCGGCTCGTTCCCCTCGTCGTCCACGTTGATCGTTCCGCGGCTCTGGAGAAGCGTCGCGTCGTCGACGACGCTACACAGGTTCGTGGCGACGGCTTCGCCCACTTTGCCGGAGTAATTGCTGGTCCCCTTGCGATTGAAGTCCGCCTCGAGCCCGTGACCGACGGCCTCGTGCAGCAAGATGCCGCTGTCCCCCGGGGCGAGGACGACCTCCATTTGTCCCGCAGGCGCTTCCTGCGCGTCCAACATGACGATGGCCTGACGAGCCGCCTCGCGGGCGTGCCACTCGGGGCTCTTGCCTTCGAAGTAACCGATGCTCGTGCGCCCGCCGCCGCCGCTCGAGCCGTCCTGGCGCTTGCCATCCTTCTCTGCGATCACCCGTACACCGAAGCGCACGAGCGGCTGCGTGTCGCGAACCATCGTGCCATCGCTCGTGATGACGAGGATCTCTCGTATCTCCTCGGTCAAGCTGGCTTCGACCTTGGCCACACGAGCGTCGCACGCGTGCGCCGCAGCCGCCGCGCGCTCGAGGAGGCGACGCTTGTCGATCCCTGGAACGTCGAGCGTCACGCGATCGAGCTCGTACCTTCTAGCAACTTCGCGCATCCCGAACACCGGAGCCGGGGCCGTCGATCCGCCGCCGCTCGCGATCTGGGCGGCCGTCTCCGCGGCTCGCTTCATCGCGTCCCAGTCGAGGCGCTCGACGTACGCGTAGCCGGTGGCATCCCCCTTCTGAACGCGCACGCCGAGTCCCATGGACACGCCACGCGAGACGCTCTTGAGGATACCGTCGTCGAAGACGAATCCGCCCGCCGCGCGGTACTCGAAAAACAGGTCCGCGTAGTCGCCACCGCGCGCAAGCGCCAGCGTGAGGAGCCGTTCGCCGAGCACGGCATCGATCTCACCCGAACCGCCGTGCGCAAAGGGCGCATGATAGAGCGTCGAGTGTGTGCGCTCCGACGTGTCGCGCTGGGCGTGTAGAATTGCAGCCATGGCCACGGAACCTATGTGCTCCGGCGTCATGCGTCGAGGGGGGGCTGCCACCACATCCGCACGAAATATGCATCGAGGGTGAATTGGGGGTATCC
>JALYHX010000483.1 GCA_030776305.1 Myxococcota bacterium | reverse complement strand
CGCTGGCACCTCGCGCTGTCGGAATCTCCGTACCTATCGCAGCGGTTTGTGGACGAATGGTTTCACTTCCGCCAAGTCTTGACGGGGACCAAGGTCCTTCAGCCGCGGTGGAAGCGGTGTGTCGGCTTTGCCGACCGAATGATCGGCGAGGCGCTTGCCCAGCCCTTCGTGAAGGAGCACCTCGGGCAGGAGGGCAAGATGGCCGCCGAGCGAATGGTGGCTGGCATCGAGAGATCGATGCAAGAGGATCTCGAGACGCTGCCATGGATGGACGAGACGACTCGCCTCAAGGCCGAGGGAAAGCTGGCGAGAGTCCTCAACAAGATTGGCTTTCCGGCCAAGTGGCGCAACTACGACGCCCTGGCCACCGACCGGACGTCGTTCGTGAAGAACGTCGAGACCGCGACCGCCTTCGAGGTCAAACGGCGCATCGCCAAGGTGGGCCAACCAGTCGACAAGGACGAGTGGGAGATGAGTCCCCCTGCGGTGAATGCGTATTACGAGCCGACGATGAACGAGATGGTCTTCCCCGCGGGGATCCTGCAGGCCCCATTTTACGCCCAGACGCAAACGACTGCGCTCAACTTCGGCGGCATCGGGATGGTCGTCGGCCACGAGTTGACGCACGGCTTCGACGACGAGGGACGGCAGTTCGACGCCGAGGGAAACCTGCGCGATTGGTGGACGCAGTCCGTGAGCGCCGAGTTCGACCGGCGCGCGAGCTGCGTCGAGAAGCAATACGACGACTACGTTGCCATCGACGACCAGCGCATCAAGGGCAAGCTCACGCTCGGCGAAAACATCGCCGACCTCGGCGGCGTCAAGCTCGCATTCGCTTCTTTCGAGCGCGCCGAGAAGGAGCACGGCGCGACGCCTCCTGTCGGCTCTTTCACCTCCGAGCAGCAGTTCTTTCTCGGCTTCGCGCAGGCCTGGTGCGCGAACTACCGGCCGGAGGCATTGCGCCTTCTCGTTGCGACCAATCCGCATTCGCCGCCGCGATACCGGGTCGATGGACCGCTTTCCAATCTGCCGGAGTTCGCCGCCGCGTTTCAGTGCAAGGACGGGTCTCCGATGGTGCGCAGCAAGGCGACGCGTTGCGCCGTGTGGTAGGCGAACTCCTCGTCAAGAGTTCACCCCCACGGCGATTTCGTCGGCGTGAACGACCAGGGTGAGCTCGGCCATGCTCTCAGGGAGCTCCTCGCGTGACTTGCCTGCAACCATCGCAGCATCGCCCGCACCGCACCGCGCGAGGCCGCGCGCAATCTCGCGCGCTTCGGCATCCACGATCCGCACGGCATCTCCGGCGCGGAAATCGCCGCGTACCCCGAGCACACCGACGGACAGGACGCTCTTGCCTCCTGAGCGCACGGCCTCGACCGCTCCGCGATCGAGAATGAGATCGCCGCGGGGCCGCAGCGTGAAAGCGATCCAATATTTCTTCGCGGTCAAGCGGTGCGGCGCCGCGACGAACAGCGTGCCGATATCCCCACCCGCGAGGACGGCGTCGAGTACCCCGGCAGCGCGCGCATCGGCAACGACGACATTCGCGCCGGCGAGCGTCGCCCGACGCGCAGCTTCCACTTTGCTCCCCATTCCCCCTCTGCCGACGTTCCCCGAGGATGCACGCACGTGCGGCAACGCGTCGATTGCGACGTCGCGAACGATCGGGATGCGTCCTCCATCGTGGTCGAGCAGTCCCTCGACGTCGCTCAACAGGACGACGAGATCGGCCTCTACGAGTGGGGCCACCATGGCGGCCAGTTGATCGTTGTCCAACGTGATCTCGTCCACGGCGACCGAATCGTTCTCGTTGAGAATGGGGACGGCCCCAGCCTCGAGCAGCGCCCCGAGCGCGGCGCGTGCGTTGTTCGCTCGCGTGCGGTCGGCGAGGTCGGCGTACGTGAGGAGGACCTGAGCGACCGCAAGTTTACGGGCCGCGAAGGCCTCCTCGTAGGCGCGCATGAGAAGCGATTGCCCAGCCGCTGCCGCCGCCTGGAGGCGGGCGATTTCCTTTGGTCGCACGCGATAACCGAGCTTCTTCATCCCGAGCGCGATCGCGCCGCTCGACACGACGACGAACGCCGTGCCCGATCGTGCTTCGATGGTCGACGCGAGTCGATCGAAGATGGTCGCGTCACCCGCGAGCGTCCGCGAACCAATCTTGACGACGACGCAACGCGCCCGTGCGACCTGAGCCCGCTCGTCAGCCATGGGCTCGCATCAGCAAATC
>JALYHX010000482.1 GCA_030776305.1 Myxococcota bacterium | reverse complement strand
GGCGGCCGCACGCCGTGACCCCGCGTCCAGTCCGGGAGTGGTGCAGGCGACCTGGTTGGACCCTGACGCCGAGGCACTGGAACTCGGTTTGGCGGTCGTGCGCGAGCGCGAGGCCGTTCGGGCGGCGCCGGACCGGATCTCGCTGCGCGTGGCAACCGTCGCTGGTCGCCTCGACGCAAGGGGTTCGCTCGATGATCGCGCGCGGTTCGACGTGGTGCTCGTCGGCAACGTCCTGAGCGAGCTGGATGTCGCCGTACCGGCCGAGCAGCGGGTTGCAATCCATGCCGCATGGCTCGCGGATCTCCTCGAGCGTCGCGTCGATGCGCACGGTTCGCTCGTCGTCGTCGAGCCAGCATTGCGCGACCGAACGCGTCATCTGCACCGCGTGCGCGACTCGCTTGCAGCCGTCGGTGTCACTGTGTTCGCCCCTTGCTTGCATGCCGCACCTTGCCCGGCGCTCGATCGCGAGTCCGATTGGTGTCACGAAGACGTGCCCGTCCACCTGCCGCGTTGGCTCGAGCCGATCGCGCGCAAAGCCGGCCTTCGCTGGCAGGGCCTGACATTCAGCTATCTCATCGTGCGCAAAGACGGGGTCCGCATGGCCGACGCGCTCGATCTGCCCTCGGGGGCTGCGCGTCTTCGCGTCGTGTCTGACCCCATTCGGACGAAAGGAAAGAGTGATGTTTTCCTCTGCGGCGAACTCCCAGCTCAAGCATCACCCAGGGGGGTCCGTATCCGCACGACACGACTCGATCGGGATGTGAGCGACCTCAACGCGTCGTGGGGAGATGTCCACCGCGGCGACACGATTGTCGTCGACCCGGCGCCAAACCCCGAGCGGCCTCGGATTGGTGGCGGTGCCCGCGTCAGCCGTTTGGGCGACACCGAATCGCGTTGACGCGGTCATGCACCGTCGACTACGCACCCGCCTGCGATGCGTGGGCTCTACGCGATCGTCGACATCGACTCTCTGAACGCTCGTCGGCTCGATCCCGTCGCGTTCACCGAGGCCATATTGAAGGCGGCGCCCACTGCGATTCAACTTCGCGCGAAAACCCTTCCATCGCGCGAGGCGCTGAGCTTGCTTCGTGAGCTGGCCCCGATGTGCCATCGCGCTGGGATTCCACTCGTCGCGAATGATCGTCCGGATTTCGCCATCTTCGCTGGCTGTGATCTCGCGCACGTCGGGCAGACGGACATGCCCATCGACCGTGTGCGCCGGCTCGCGCCGGGACTCGGTGTTGGAGTCTCCACGCACACCTTGGAGCAATTGGATGCGGCGCTCGCGGCGCGACCGGCTTACGTCGCGTTCGGCCCGGTGTTCGAGACTTCGACCAAAGAGCACCCCGACCCCGTGGTCGGCGTCGCTGCTTTGCGCGTCGCACACGCCCGCGCCCTTGCCGCGGGGGTCCCACTGGTGGCCATTGGAGGGATCACCCGCGAGCGCGTGCGGGGTCTCATCGGTTTGGCCGAGGCGGTTGCAGTGGTCGCGGGGCTATTGCCGCCACCGGTCAGGTCGGTCCCGCCACCTTCGATGGGGGACGTGCTTCGCGAAGTGACACGGCTGGCGCAGGCCTTCCAGGATGCTTTCGCGCGTCCGCCGGCGATCGCGGAGGGAGCGCGGTGAGCCTCGTCGCCGGCGTGCTCGTCGCGGCTGGAGGAGTCGCACTGGGTCGATTGTTGGGGCTGAGGTTGCGGCCGCGTTCTTCGTCGGACGCCAAGGTCGTGGCCGATGCGGATGCGAGTGGCAAGCCGGTCAGCACTCGTATCCTCGAACGATTCCCGTGTCAGCTCGGCGATGTCGTCATTCGGACCGCCGAGCGCGACGAAGCGTGGCTTGCCGGGGCACTCGTCTTCGAGGACACGGAGGTCGTTGCCGCGCTGTTCGTGGCACCCGAGGCAGGCTTGGACCGCGCGGTCTTCGTGCGCGAGGCACAGCAGGGGTTGACCTGGTTGACACCCGTTTCGAGCGGAGCCCTCGACCTCCCTGGCGATCCTCCATCAGCAATCGAGCATGGCGGCGTGCGATTCGAGCGTGCCCGCCGCCTACCGATTCGGGTGACATGCATGGGCACTGGCGCTCCCGCCGTCGGCCCGCGCGCAGTAGTCGCGGAGTATACGGGGCCGGGAGGCGAACAGTTGCTTGTCGTCGCCGGCAGTGAGCGAACCCTCGCGTGGGAAGGCGTGGCCCTCGCCCAGTGGGACTACGACGTTCTCCCCGCAAGCGCTGGGACGCTCGATGAGTAAGAAGCGGCTGTCGACGCCTCCACGTTGACGAAGATCGATGTATTCTCGCCGGCGCAACGACAAGGAGCGCGGCAATCGATCATGGCCCAGGTGACGATAGGGTTCGTGGGTCTCGGTACGATGGGCACCGGCATGGTGCGCAACC
>JALYHX010000481.1 GCA_030776305.1 Myxococcota bacterium | reverse complement strand
GCACACATGCGAGCGTAAAGTTGCTGGCCGCGGCGCTGAGTTGCGTCGAGAGGCCGGCCACACTCGAGGTTCCCGCTGACGACACACAAGAGCGTCACGACGCCAAATTCGAAGAGCTGGCGAACGCGCATGCTAAGGGCGCGCCTCCGCCACGGCGTCGTTCAGGTCAGTCTCAGCTCGCGCGGCGTCCGCTTGCCCGGGCGTCGGTTCGGAGCCGACGCGCGTGCTCGTGAAGGAGTCTCCCGGCGTGTGCAAAGGCGTCGTCGATTGCCGCATAGGGGTCCTCGTGTTCGCGTCCGATGTCCGGGCAACGCGCCACGACCAGCTCAGCCCCCGGAATCGCGAGGTCGATGCGCACGCGGTAGTGCCGCCCGTGGTGCTTGTGACGATGGGGAGCCTCGACGGCCACGCGGCAGGCGATGATTCGAGCCGCGAACCTGCCGAGTTTGTCGGCGCGTTTACGGACATAAGCGTCGATTGCATCGGTGTGAGTGAGATCGCGGTAGGTGATCTGCACTGAAACGCGCGTTGATAGGAGCATCGATGTCCTCCTTAGATGGTTGCGTTGCCCGGTCGGTCGGGGGACGCGTCATCGCCGTGTCAATGCTGCTCGCTGGCTGCGACCCTCCGCAATGCCTAAAGCATCCGCCTTGGCACAAAGGACGTGCGGCGCTGGCGCATGGCGTGCGGCCACTGACGAGCGTGATAGCATAGCGCCCGCGTCATGAAGGCCCCTCTTCGAGGTCGGTTCGCCACGGCCGCCGGTCTCTTTCACTTCCTTTTGGCGACGTCGCTCACGGCATGCGCCACCCAAGGAACCGGCCAGGCGGGGCCAGGCCCGGGGGGGGACGCGGAAGCAGGGGCTTCGACTGGAACACCCGATGCGGACGTCAGAAGTCCCAACCCGATCGAGTCCGGCGCTGGCTTGGACTCGCCGACGGCTGGGCCGGACGCCGCAGACGCATCGAACGTCGACGCCACGAGTACATCCGGGTCCTCCGATTCGGGTCCAGACAGCGTGGTGGTGGGCGAGGGCGGCGCCCCTCTTTGGAGGTGCCCGACGGGCCCATTCGGCAGCCCGGTTCCGTCAGCAATGACGCCGGCTCGCGTCTCGGGCGTTCCCCCCAGCGACACATTCAACAACAGCAACAACAACTTCGGTATCGTCGAAGGGCCCGTGTGGATCGGGGACGCGCTGTACTTATCGGAGATTGCATCGGGTTCAAATCCGCCTGCATCGCGCGTCCTGAAAGTGACGGCTGCGGGAGCGGTCAGCGTGGCGATCGCAGACTCAGGATCGAACGGTCTCGCGGTCGACAGGAACGGAAACCTCGTTGGCGCCGTTCACAAAGACGGATCCATATCGCGTTTCGATTTGTCCACTGGGATGGCCACGGCCATCGCATCGACGTACATGGGCAAGCGTTTCGACTCGCCGAACGATCTTGCCGTTCGAAGCGATGGGAACATCTATTTCTCCGATCCGGACTATCAGGCTCCGAGCCCAGCTCCTCAATCCCAGACACGTTTGTACCGCATCGCCCCTGCTACGAACGCGGTCACGATCGTCGACGCGACCCTTTCGGAACCGAACGGGGTTACCCTTTCTCTCGACGAGAGCACGCTCTACGTCACGTCGACGCGCGGAGTCTACAAGTACCCGGTGATGTCCGACGGAAGCGTCGGATCGGGCGCCATATTCGCCGCGAACCTGAGCGGCGATGGGATGACCCTCGATTGCGCCGGCAATCTTTACGTGACCGTGACGAGCAGCCCCAACGTCGTCGTCTTCAGCCCAAGCGGCGCGCAGCTCGGTCAGGTGTCACTCCCGGCGGGCATGGTTCAAGCCGTGACGAACGTCGCCTTCGGCGGTTTCGATCACAAGACGCTTTACATCACGGCGCTCGGCAGCGGAATGCAGAAGGCGCTATTCGAAGTTGCTCTCTCCGTTCCCGGGATGCCCTACTGAGGGGACAAGCGGGTCGACGGTCACTGCAAGAAAATGATGATGTCGCAGGGGAAGTCGAAGGTGACGTTCATTCCCGTCGCGCGCCATTGCTGGCAAGCCGTGCCGACGAGGTCGAGCTGCGTGGCGCTTGCCATCGTCCAGCCGTTGGTCGCGTCGTAAGGGAGGGGGGTTCCATCGATAGCGATCTGTCCCTTTTTGGCTTGCGTCAAGTCGACCTTGATCTTGCCTTGCAAATCGAACGAGCAACTCTTGACGGTCTTGAGGGCTGCCGCGATCTTGTTCGTCAGGTCCATGACGTTCGTGGGATCCGGGTTGTAAAGGATCGCGTTGGTGGCCTGCGTGCCCGGAGCGTAAGTGCCCAGGGCCTGTCCCGGCGATAGTCCCGCATTGGTAAAGAGTTGATGCCAGCCAGGCACGCTGCTGCACTGGTTGTAGATGTCGCCGGGCAGGAGCGGCAATCCAGCGGCGCTCCCGGGTGGTGCGGCCGTCCCAAGCCCCGCACCCGCATTGGCGAAGTCCTGGAGAACGGGCCCCGAGATGTTCGACAAATTCGACCCCAGCCCGAGGATGAGCGTCTGAATTTTCTGAGAGGACAACCGCAATTTTTGAATCTCGGCGATGACCGCGTCGGCCGGGCACACGGGATTGCCATCGTCGCAGAAGTCCGTCTCGCCGTCGGTCACGAACAGAATGTATTGGCCGCCGGGCAGCCCGCCGCTCGCGCCGGTCTGGGCCGTTGCTGCCTGCGCGAGAAACTGCGCCACCTTCTCAAGACTCATCTGCGCCGGCGTCTCCGCCTTGAACATCGACGTCGGATCGCCCAGCGAAAGATAGAGATTCGCGATTGCCTGGGAATTGTGGAGAGCAATCGGCACATTGGGCAAAATTGGGCACATGTTCGGCGTGGTGTTGGGGTTGATCCCCGTGTAGGCGCCAAAGCCGAAGGCCACTTGCGAATCCAGGTTGTTGATGACGGAAAGTGTTGCATTGCGGAGCGGATCCCATTCGTTCGTCGTGCCGCCGTCCGCCGTCGAAATCCTCTGAAACATGCTCCCCGATCGGTCAGCGAGAACGAAGACGAGCGGGATCTGAGGTATGAAGCGCACGTCGAAATGCTGACAGGCGTCGCCGCCCACCGTCGCTTCGGAGAGGACGATTGGGCCTCCTCCGTCGTCCGCACCGTGCGAGGGACCGCTGGTCCCGACCGTGCCATCGGCTCCTCCGCCACCACCACCATCGCCGCCGGCGGGCGAGTCGCCGGGCGCTCCCTGACTTCCGCTCTTTGCACACCCCGCGACGCCGAGCCCCGAGACCACGAATGCGAGAGAGAGCCGCAATGCGTTACGCGCGATAGCCGAAGGCATGTGCTCGCAGCATACCGCACCGGTCTTCTTCGTCGAGATTGCGTACGCGCGTTCTTTGCGATGCTCGCGCTGGGCCTCTTGGCCCCCGCGCCGGGGTACGCGCAGCAGGCGCCGCCCCCGGCCGAGCGCGCGCTCGTCTACTCCGAGTACGAGGAGGACACGATCCGCGAGGTGCTGGAGGGGCGGCACCTGGTGCGCGATCCATCGCCCGAAGGCAAGACGCTCGAGCGGGTCGACATCGTCCCGTTGGACGTCATCGAACCGCGCGACCCGCTTCCATTCTGGGTCAACGTCTTCCACGCCACGTCGCGGCGATCCGTGATTCGGCGCGAGCTTCTCGTGACCGAAGGCGAACCGTATCGGCAGGTTCTGGTCGATGACACCATCCGCAACTTGCGGCGGCTCCCTCAGCTATCGGCGATCCTGGTCGTCGCGGTCGAGGGGAGCGCACCGGATCGCGTTGGGGTCGTCGTCATTACCAAGGATGTCTGGAGTCTGCGACTGAATTGGAGCGTCGCGTTGACGCCCGGTGGCGTCGAGCAGTTCACGGCGCAGCCCGCCGAGTGGAACTTTCTCGGGACTCACCAAACCCTGAGTGGCGACTTCGTTTTCGAGCCGTCCACGTACAGGCTGGGCCTGGGATACGAGGCTCCGCGCCTCGGGACCTCACGCGTCGCGCTCCGGACGTCCGCAGACGCGATCGTGAACCGCCGCACGGGTCTACTCGAGGGGTCGCTCGGGTCGATCGTCGCCGGACAGCCGCTGTATGCGCCCCTCACCGAATGGGCATGGGACGCGAGCGTCGCCTGGGAAGACGCAATCTTGCGACGGTACGTCAACGCGGCGCCCAGCGTGTACCGCGATCCATTGACCCACCGCGCCGTCCCCTTCGCATATCGCGAGAGGCGATATGTCACCACCTATGAGCTGACGCGTTCGTACGGCTGGGACATCAAGCACGACATCACGCTGGCTGCTCTCATCGACCGGCAGCAATACAGCATCGATGACTCGGGTCTCGATCCGCAGACTGTAGCCGACTTCCGCACGGCGCGTGTACCGATGAGCGACACGCGCGTCGGACCCTCGTTGCAATACCACACCTACGCGAAACGGTACGTGCGGGTGATCGACTTCGATTCGCTTGCTCTGCAGGAAGACTATCGGCTTGGCCACGACGTCGTCTTACGCCTTTATCCTAGTTTTCGCGCGCTCGGTGCGACGCGTGACGTGCTCGGCTTCTATGGCGCGGTTCAATATACGTTCTCGGTGCGTGACGGACTTTTCCGCGCATCGTTTCAATCGCGGACGGAGCGAGAAGCAAATCGCATTTCGGACGCGGCGATCGAGCCGACCATACACTTCGTCTCGCCGACGGTCGCCGGGATCGGGCGCATCGTGCTCGACGCAACGGTCTTGTATCGCTGGCGAAACTACCTGAATCAGACCGCTTACCTCGGCGGCGATGACCGACTACGCGGATACCCCACCAACTTCTTCGTGGGCGAGAACATCGTAGCTTACAACGTCGAGCTTCGCAGTCGGCCGATCGAGATCCTCACCTGCCAGCTCGCTGGGGTCGCGTTCTTCGACGCCGGCGACGCGTTCCGCAGTATCGAGACGTTCACCCCGTATCAGTCCGTAGGCATCGGGTTGCGCGCCCTCTTCCCGCAGCTCGATCGCGTCGTCTTTCGCGCTGACGTCGGGTTCCCGCTCGAGCGCCCTCTCGACACGACGGGTGCCCGCATCGCACCCCTCGGGTTTCACATCTCATTCGAGCAAGCCTTCAACACGCCGACCGTTTCTCCCAGTCCCGTCCTTCCGACAGGGCAGTGACGCGATGCGGGTTACGGGCGCTTCCTCTCGATCTGAGAGATGTCCCGGATGGCGCCGCGCGAAGCGCTGGTCGTCATCAGTGCGTACGCCTGCAACGTGGGTGATACCCAGCGATCGCGATTCGGACGCCATCCGTCGGGAAATCGAGCGTCCATGGCCTTGCGTCGCCGATCCATCTCCGCCGGCGGTACGAGCAACATGATCGTCCGCTCGGGAATGTCGATTCGAACGCGATCCCCCTCTTCGATGAGAGCGATGGCGCCGCCCTCCCCTGCCTCGGGCGATGCGTGACCGATGCTGAGTCCGGACGTCCCGCCGCTGAAGCGCCCATCGGTCACGAGCGCACAAGCCTTTCCAAGTCCCTTTCCTTTGAGAAAGGACGTCGGAAAAAGCATCTCTTGCATTCCGGGCCCTCCGCGCGGCCCCTCGAAGACAATGACGACGACGTCGCCGGCGACGACGCGATCGCCCAGGATGGCTTCGCATGCCGCTTCTTGGGACTGAAACACACGGGCCGGCCCCTCGAACCGCCAGCACGATTCGTCGACTCCGGCAGTCTTTACGATGCAACCGTCCTCGGCGATATTGCCATGGAGAACGGCTAGGCCCCCGTCCTTCGCGTAGGCATGCTCCGCGTCGCGGATGCAGCCGGCTTTCACGTCATCGTCCGAGCTGGCGAAGTACTTGTCTTGCGAGAAGGCAACTTTCGTTCGCACGCCGCCCGGTGCCGCGAGCGCGCGCTTCTTGGCATCGAGCGTCGCCGATGGCCGCCGGATGTCGTGCGCGTCGATCGCGTCGCCCATCGTCCGCGCGTGCACGGTCAGCGCGCCTCGATGGATGAGACCCGCTCGGGCGAGCTCTCCAAGGATGGTCAAGACGCCCCCTGCGCGGTGCACGTCTTCGACGTGGTAGTTCGACGAGGGCGCCACCTTGCAAATGTTGGGAATTTTGCGCGACATCCGATCGATGTCCACCATCGTGAATGGGACACCGGCTTCGTGAGCAATCGCCAAGAGGTGGAGGACGGTATTCGTCGAGCCCCCCATCGCGATGTCGAGCGCCATCGCGTTCTCGAATGCGTCGAAGGTCGCAATACTCCGAGGAAGGACGGAGCGGTCCCCCTGCAGGTAGTGACTCTTGGCCATTTCGACGATGCGTCCGGCGGCTTGTTCGAACAGTGCCCATCGCGTCGCATGGGTAGCGAGCACCGTTCCATTTCCAGGAAGTGCAAGGCCGATGGCCTCGTTCAAGCAATTCATGCTGTTGGCGGTGAACATTCCGGAGCACGAACCGCACGTGGGGCAGGCCGAAGCTTCGATGCGCGCCAGCTCGTCATCGTCAATCGACGGGTCGCCCGACGCAATCATCGAGTCGATGAGATCGAGCTTGCGGATGACCGGTTTGCCGTCCCTGTCGTGGGTGCCGGCGAGCTTGCCCGCCTCCATCGGTCCTCCAGACACGAAGATTGTCGGGATGTTCAAGCGCATGGCCGCGAGGAGCATGCCCGGTGTGATCTTGTCACAGTTCGAGATGCAAAAGAGAGCATCCGCACAGTGCGCGTTGACCATGTACTCGACGCTGTCGGCGATGAGGTCGCGGCTGGGCAGCGAATACAGCATCCCTCCGTGACCCATGGCGATCCCGTCATCGACCGCGATCGTGTTGAACTCGACGCCCCACCCGCCCGCTCCGTCGATGACCTTCTTGACGCGTTGGCCGATCTCGTAGAGGTGGACGTGCCCTGGGACGAACTGCGTGAAGCTGTTGGCGATCGCGATGATGGGTTTTTCGAAGTCGCTGTCGGTCATCCCGGTGGCGCGCCATAGGGCGCGAGCGCCGGCCATGTTGCGCCCGGAAGTCGACGTGCGACTGCGATATCCTGCCATCAGCAAGGAAAGCTACTCCATGGGGACGATCGCCGCCACGCCCGATGGTTTGTGAATCAAATCGACCCCCTGGCTTCCATTGAAGGGTCCACTTCTATTGTACGTCTTGGCGACATACGCCACCTACGTCTAACACTTCACGGATGAACCTACCGACGAGGGAGGCCGGCTCGTGCGCGAAGTCAGTCCGCAAAGTGCGACGGTCTGGGAATTCAAACAGACCGATCTGCCCGCCGGTGTGCTGCAGGGAAATACGCAATCGGCAGAACGCCTCGCCAACGGCAACACCGTGATATTCAGCTCGACGGGTGGCGCCATCCCGGCCAATTATCCGACGCTCGTTCAGGCGGTGGAGGTCGGACTCGACAGGACAGTCAGGTGGATTTTGCGCGATTGGGTCGACCTTGGCCCCGCCACGACGGCGCAGTTCCTCGACCAGCCGGGAATTCCTGAAAACCCTGGCGATTTGCAACGCTGAGGGCAAAGCTCGCCGGCATGCCCAAGGTCCGCCCGGGCAGGGCCTCACTCGCCGCGGCGCGCGCCGATCTGCGTGCCCAGGCCGATCCGAAGAGCGCGCGCGGAGCGGCGGCGTTCTTCAAGACGCGCCCGGGGGAGTACGGCGCCGGCGATGTGTTCATCGGCGT
>JALYHX010000480.1 GCA_030776305.1 Myxococcota bacterium | reverse complement strand
GCCACCGCGGGAACGAGCATTCAAGTCTTCGGCAATACATATACCGCCCGGGCGGGGCGGCAGGTCTATCGGACGATGGACACCTATGGTTTCGGGGACAATGGCATGCCCACGGTTCACGTCACGGTGAACGGGAGCATTCTTCTCCACGACATCCAGTTCATCAACCGCGTCTATCCATTCGACCCGCCGGCAGCGTTCACGTCGAGCGACTCCCGTCTCGATCATCTGTGGCAGATCTCGGTGCACACCGAACAGCAGCTCAGCGAGGACGGGTACGAAGATTGTCCGTGGGAGCGCGCGGAATGGATGGGTTCCGTACCCATAATGTATCCACTCAACCGTGTCGCCATGGTGGGTCCGCAAAGTGCGTACGGCGATCCGCGCCTTCTCCGAAAAATGCTGAAGGACATCGCCGAGAGTCAGCTCCCGGACGGACGCATCAAGGCACACGCCCCGTCCGACCGGTTCGACATTCACGGCTTCATCGAGGACTACTCGTGCCTGTGGGTCGAGTACCTGCGCAAGTATTATGACAACACGGGAGACATCGACTTCGTCCGATCCGTCTGGCCGTTCCTCACGAAACAGCTCGATTGGTTCGTGAGCAAGCGTCAGCCCGACGGTTTGGTGCTGGCACGAGAATTCATCATATTCGACAATCCACTCAAATATCAGGTAAAAGAAGGAACGACGCTGAACGCGTATATTTATTCCGCTTTCCAGGACAGTGCCTATCTCGCCACGCAGCTGGGATTACCGGCCGATTCCGCAAAATATGCGACCGATGCGACCAATCTGGCGCAGGCCTTCAACACCCTGCTGTGGGACGGTACGGCATACAAAGCGTCCGTGACCGATTCTTTCACCGACGTTCGGAAGTGGTATGCGAATCTCATTGCGATGAACCGCGGAATCGTCCCTGCCAATCGATTGCAAGGTTTGCAACAGGGCCTCTTGAGCAATGCGGTAGCGCTCTCCGGCATGCTGTACCCCTATACCCATTTCTTCTTGTTCCAGGAACTCTACGGTATGGACACCCCCGCGGCAGATCAGATGGTCCTCGACCGCATTCGCGCTCGCTGGATCAATACGTACGGGCCTGGGAATCTCGACCTCGTGACGGACGAGTCCTTCGGCCCGAGGATGTTCCACAATTTCGGTGAGGCTGCTGCGTACTTCTTTGCGACCAATATCCTCGGCGTCGCGGTCGACGGCCCAGTGTCGGGCAAGCACCTCGTGGTCCAGCCACGGCTCGGCGATCTCACGTCGGCGAGTGGGACCGTGGTGACCGAATACGGCCCCGTGCCGATGTCTTGGAAGATCGATCCCGCCAGTGGGCTCAGTTTTTCGGTCGTGATCCCCGCCGGAACGTCGGCCACCGCCCTTTTGCCCAGCAACGCCGCCAACCCCGCCGCTTCGACTCTGACGGTGAATGGACAGAGCCACATTTACACTGTGCAGGGGCGTTACGTTCGCTTCGATATCGGTCCAGGCACGTATGCGGGGCAGCTCCATTGAGGGCACGTCGACGTCGCAGTGCGCAGGACGAACTGGGCGGTTTCGCGCTGCCGTGTCCAGGGGCTCTCGCGCCCATTTCCCGCCGAAACGACGGTGCTATGGACTCGCGCATGCGCCGTCGTCGTTCAAGACGCCCATCATGATCGATTCAATCGAATGGCACGCCTCGGCCGAGGACCTTTGCAAGCTCATGGTTGACCTGCACGCGCAAGCAGAGGCGACGCCTACGGCGCGCGTCGGCGCGATTCTATCCATCAATTCCGGCATCCCCGACGACAAAAAGCAGTACGCCTACATCGGCTTCAAGGGGGGTAGCGAGCCGGGCGTTCTGAACATGACCTTTCTCCTGCAGCGTGCGCGCGACGGCAAATGGTTCTTTCTCACCGCGGGCTTCAACGACACGAGCGCACCAATTGACGAGGCCAAGGCGATCGCGGCGGAGGCCACCGCGCGCGAGTTTCTCGGGCGTTGACGCTCACATAGACATCGGTGATACATGCCTCGCACATTGGGATGCGGTCTACGATTGACGGGGTGGAATCATGGCGAATCCGAACACGGGTCACTTTCTCTGGCACGAGTTGGTCACGACCGACGCGATCGCTGCGACGAAGTTTTACACTGGCCTCTTCGGCTGGACGGTCAAAGAGAACCCGATGCCGACGGGTGGTACGTACCGGATGTTTTCGCAGGGTGACGTCATCGTGTGCGGCGCGATGACGGCGCCTCCCGGGGTGCCCTCGTTTTGGCTCGTCTATATCGGTGTCGAGAATGTCGACTCATCGGCGAAGGAGATCGACCAGCTGGGCGGTAAGATCATAGTCGCGCCGACGACCGTGCCGGACATGCTCCGGTTCGCGTGCGGGACGGACCCGCAAGGCGCGGCTTTTGGTATCTTCCGGGGGATTGGCCCCGGGTCCGACGACCCGCCCTACGGTGGTCCCGCGCGGCCCGGCACGTTCTGCTGGGACGAGCTCCACACGAAGGACTTGGACGGTGCGAAGAAGTTCTACGGGACCCTCTTCGGCTGGACGGGAAAGGCGGACGAGGGCGCGACGGGGTACTGGCACTGGAGAAACGCCGGGAAAGAGATCGGCGGAATGACGTCGCACCTGGGCGGGCCGAACGTGCCGCCGCATTGGCTCGGATACATCGCCGTGTCCGACGTCGACGGCCTAACCAAGAAGGTCGAGCCGCTCGGCGGGAAGGTGCTGATGCCGGCGATGGAGATCTCCAAGGTGGGGAGGTTCTCGGTGGTGCAGGATCCGACCGGCGCAGTGTTCTCGCCG
>JALYHX010000479.1 GCA_030776305.1 Myxococcota bacterium | reverse complement strand
ATGTGAAGGCGCACGACTTTCTCGCGCTGGATCGGGACCCAACCGATGGGCCCAATCTGTTCGCCCGCGATGTCGTACTCGACGATGACGAATGGCCCGATGCCCCAATCATTTTCGACCGTCGTGTCGAGCCGGCCGATCGCGTTGTGCATCGCTTTGAAATAGGCACGAATGTCGTCCTTGCCGCGCAGAGGCTGCGCGCGCTCGAGCGTATGGACCTCGACGTCGTCGGTGACGGCCGACAGGTACCCGGGCAAGTTGTTGTTTTCGAGAGCGTCCAGCGCCGCGCGGCACAAGAGGATATTGCTCTTTTCCTCGGCGGAGTTCGCTTGCTCGAAGACCCGCGACGTACCGGCTCCCCCTGCCGGGGGAGATGGCGGCAGGTTCAAGAGGTCTTTCGGTCCGACACCGAGCTGACCCTTGACGACTGCAATATCGAAGTAAACGTGCCCGTCTTTGATGGCCCCATCGTTGTTCGTCCAGAGGATGGTCAGGCCCCTGAAAGCGACTGGCTTTCCCGTAGAGGGCACTCCCATCCACGCCTGCGTCTGCGTTCCGGTCATCGTCCAATCGATGCTCTGGGCGCTGTCGGTTCGCCATACACGCGCGACTGCGAACTTGCGCTGGTCGAAAGCACCGAACAGCATGCCGTGCGCCTGGACGACCGCATCCCGGCCGTGCGCGTCATGCAGCCCGGGAAAGGCGAAATGTGCGTCGGGGTCGAGCCGTGCCGACAGCAGCGAGACACCAGGAGACTCGAGCGCCGCGGTGTAACTCTCCGCGACCGCACGCTCGTTCGGCGTCGGCCCGGTCGGTCCCGAATCGAGGATCGGACGCGGCTGAAACGAACGCCAGTCCACGGGCGCGGGCGGCGGCTGTGCGACCGTTTCCCCCGAGCATGCTCCGAGCAGGCTTGCCAAGGCTGCGATCATGATCCCGATTCGCATCGATGAAGGCCCCTCGGTGTTTGCCTAGTGCACCGCAACGGAAATTCCCTTGGGCTCCGCCCAAACCCCAAATTCGCTCCCGCGAATTCGCTATCGCACCGCCGCCCAGTGGACTTGATGCACCCTCGACGGCGGTGCATTAGAACGCGAGCCCCACGGACACGAGCAACCGTGGACGGACGGCGCTGTTCGCGTAAACCTGCGCGGGCCACTGCTGGCGTGGAATCGACTTGCTGGTCGTCACGTATTGCGCGCCGGCGCCCAAGCTGATCGCCACCCTGTCTTGGATGAGCGCCTCATATCCGGCATCCACCGCGAAGCCGTAGTCCCAAAAGGCCGTCTGACTCTGGTCTTGCGCCGTGGCGGTCATGGACGCAAGCAAGAGCGAAGGTCCGGCAAAGAATCCACGCGGCCCGCCCACATCGAGGAAGTACCTGTAACCGATCTCCCCGCCAAATCCCTCGAACCGCTGCTGCGGGAGTCGAGTCATGGGCACGTCAGAAGACGCGTCGACCACAAAGATCGGTACGGTCGTCGTCGATGCGTAGAAGGGGCTGAGCACCAGGGCATGGTGGTCGATGGGCGCGATGACGAGGTTGGCGCTCACCTGTTTCCCGATGATGAGCGCCAGTGGGTTCCATTCGATCGCGACAATCCGCCGGGGGCGGGGAACATCGTGGACCACTACATCCACCGCCGCCGGAGGTTGCGCGTCTGCGGCGCGTGCGGTGACGACGATCCCCGTGGCGCCGAGCGTCGCAAAGAGTTTCGAAAGGATGGAGGATCGGTTCATGACACGCCGATTTGGTGAGGTACTTCGCGAGGTCCTGGCAAGGTCCGTGCTAAAGCCGGGCCCGTATGCGCCTTGCCCCCACTCGTGTCGTCCTTGTAGCACTGATTCTCTGCATTTCGCGTCTTGCCATCGCCGACGACGCAGGTGAAGGCGGGACAAAGGACGACAGCGGGTCGGAGGCTTCGGGGGACGAAGCCTCCGTCGTCGATGGCGGCATGAACCGAGCGCCCATCGCCTGCGATGGCGCCCTCTGCGATACCACCAATGGCGCCGGATGTGGGCTCGTTGATCGTCCGTTTATGGGATCCCCATTCGCTC
>JALYHX010000478.1 GCA_030776305.1 Myxococcota bacterium | reverse complement strand
GGCTCTGACTGATCGGCTCGATTACCATCGTGGCTGAGCATGCGCGCGTCGCCGCTTCTTCTCGTCGCGCTCATCGCGGTCCCGCTGGCGACACTGCGGTCGGCATCGGCGCAAGATGCGCAGCACGAGCACCCGTCGCCGCTCGACCGTCCGCACACCGTCGCCGTTCTGGAGATCGGAATTCTCGACCTGCCCAACGTGCCGATCTCTCAGGCCAACCAGGGGGGATCGACGTTCATCGGGGCGGTCGGCAATGGGGATGCGACGATCCAGACGGGACTGCACCTCTTGTATCGCGCCTCGCGCTATTGGTCGTTCGGCGCGGGCGCCCTCTTTGCGCCGAGCCCGACGACCGATTCGAATTATTACGGTGGCGCCCGAGGAAACCTGTCTCGTGCGCACGCACGCAGCTACTTGCTGCTTGGGGGCGAGGCGCGCTACTTCCCTCTGCGGTCTCGCTGGTTCGAAGGATGGTTGGGGATGACGGGTGGGGTGGTGATCATCGCGGACCGTTTCACGACGAACGCGGGCGCCGAGGTGCCACCAATCCTCGGGACCAAGGTGGTGACCGTAAGCACGGAAGGTTTCGCGGTCGGCGTGCAGGCCGGGGCCGACTACTTGATCACCGATCAGTGGGTCATCGGGCTCGCGCTTCGCGCTTCCCAGTGGATCCTGCCGGGACAGCAGTCGTTCTTGGGGGGGATCCTGGGCCAGAAGACGGCATGTGACCCCGTCGGTGACTGCCCGACGTTGAAGGACGGTGTCCGGGCCTTCGAGGTGGGTGTCACCGTCGGCTATCGGATCCCGCTGTAGGAGCCGTCGGTGTTTTTCGCCGATACCGGCGCGCTGGCGTCGTCGGCCGGCCTCAAAATACCGTAGTATTCCTCGGCCGGCCTTCTAGCCATCGCTTGGTCTCTACGAAAACCACCGGCGGCTCCGCTCATTTTGTCACGGCGCCGCTTGCACTGCTTTCGCGAGCGCCGTCGCGAGACGCTCGAACACAATCGCCATGACGGCAAGAGATCCCAGCGCGCGGAGCGGAGCGAGCAGCGCGTGCACTTGCGCGGGCGCCGCCGCACGGGCGATGAGGGCGGCGGCAACCTCTACGACGACGGCAGCGGCGAGCAGCGGTCCCGCGATCGCCACGGCGAGCGTGATCCCGCCGACCACGTCGTCCGCGGCCGCAAGCAGCGGATGGGACTCCGGAGACCGTAGCGCGAGGGCCAAGACGACGCGAGAGGGTCCACCGGTGGCAAGGAAAATGGCGCAGGCGAGGAGCGAGAGAGGCACGCCCAGTGGCGTCGCCCGTCCCTCGACTGTGGCGGCGCTGAGCGTCTCTTGCGACCCCCGCAAGGCATCCGCGACCCCGCCGGCCATCGTCGCCGCCCAAAGCGGAACCGCGGCCGCCAGGGCCACCGGCAAACCCCGCATGGCCTCGGCGAGGAGGAGCAGAGGCCACGGCCGCGTTGCGGTGGAAGCGACCGGCGCGAGGGCGGGAAATACGCTGGCGGCGAATGCGATGGCCATGACGACTCGCGCAGGTGCGGGGAGCGCCCGCAGTCCGAAGGCCGGCACGATGACGACCGACGGCATCGCGCGGGCCCATGCAAGGCCGAGCGCCCCTGGATCGACTCCGGAGCTCGAGAGCGCTTGCGCGACCGCGCCGATGATCGAAGGCATCGACGGAGTCGAGCGAAATGCGGTGGGCCGTGTCAAGGGCGGGCCTGCCGACGGAGGGAAGGGAAGGTTGACGGGCGCCTTGAATGTCGCCCATTCTCGCGCCCGACCATGCCCCTCGACCTCTCCATCGTCGGCGCGCCAAGCGCGCCCGAAGTCTTCGAGTACACGTGGAAAGACGTTGTTCTCTATGCGCTCGGAGTCGGAGCGAAGAGCGACGAACTCGACTTTCTCTACGAAGGCCGAGGGCCGAAAGTGATCCCCACATTTGCCGTCGTGCCGAAGTTCCCGCCGATGCTGCGCCTCCTCGGCAAGACGGGAGGCAACATGGCCATGATTGTGCACGGCGGCGAGCGCGCCGTAGTTCACATCCCTTTCGTTGCCAGCGGCAACATCGTGACGACCGTCGACGTTCGGGGCATCTACGACATGCGAAAGTTCGCGTACGTGCTGGTGGACGCGCGTACCGAGGACAGCGCCGGGCGCCTCGTCGCCGAGACGACGTCGTCGATCATCTTTCGAGGGGAGGGCGGTTTCGGCGGGGAGCCGCTTCCCAAGGAAGACCCGCCCGTGAGCAAGCCCAAGGGCGCTGCGCCGACGTTCCGGGTAGAAGAGGCGACTCTACCCGAACAAGCCTTGCTTTATCGCCTGTCCGGCGACTTCAATCCGCTCCACGCCGACCCCGACTTTGCAGCCGCGGCGGGCTTCGAGCGCGCGCCGATCCTGCACGGACTCTGTACGTTCGGGTTCATGGCCAGGCACGTCGCGAAAGCGCTGTGCGGCGGCGACGCCACGCGCGTGCGCGCTGTGGCGGCTCAGTTTCGCCGGCCCGTGTGGCCCGGTGACACGCTCGTCACCGAAGGATGGCAGGTGCGAGAGGACGCGGTGGCGCTCGAAGTGAAAGTGAAAGAGCGCGACGAAGCGGTCATCACCGGGGCGTGGGCGCTGCTCGGTGGTTAGCGTCCGCGCTATGTTGGGTCCGATGACCGTACGCGACTACCGTATCCGGATCGACGGCATCCGATTCCGCAGCAAGCATGGTGCCTCTGCGTCCGAGAGGCGGCTCCCACAGGACTTCGTGGCGAGCGTGGAATTGTCACTACCTCCCGCGGCCCTTCCGAAGAGCGACGAACGCCGAGACGTCGTCGACTATGATCGCGTGGCGTCGATCATCGTCGAGTCCGGGACATCCAAGAGCTGTCGGCTGCTTGAGACGCTCGCAAAGCGGATCGTGGAACGCATCTTTGCCGGCTCGCCCGCGACGAGCGTTCGCATCGTCATCACCAAGGCGCGCCCACCGACGTCGAGCAGCGTCGAGGCCGCGTCGGTCGAACTGCTCGTCACACGGGGCGATGAAAAGAGTCAGGGCACATAGACAACCGGGAGCTCCTCAGCGGAGCCTATCGACGACCGCGGTGCCGCATTCGTTCGTGGAGGATTTCCCACCGAGGTCGGCAGGGATGACGCCGGCGTCGATCGCTTCGGACACGGCCCGCTCGCTCCCGCGCGCCGCGTCGTCGCTGCCCAGCGAATGACGCAGCAACATGGCCACGCTCAATATTGTG
>JALYHX010000477.1 GCA_030776305.1 Myxococcota bacterium | reverse complement strand
GGGCTGCGTCGCGTGGGCGAGGACGGCGAAGGCGGTCGGGAAGGGGCCGGCGCCGGCGCGGGTGCGGGACGGGGCGGGGCCGAGTCCAAAGAAGGCGGGAGGTCGCCTGGCTGCCCGATGGGAGGCGGCGGGGGGGGCGGCAGGTTCGGCTGAGCAAACACGCTCGCCAAAGCGAACGCATGCGCGAAAGTGAGCAGGGCGAACGTCGCGCGCGGGCTCATATCGGGTGGAAGCTTAGCCGACTCCGAGACGGGGCCGTGGGCACCAGGAGATGGCGTTACGCTCTGTCTGCATGCCCGACGATCATCATGGCTTCATCCCTTCCTCGGCGGAAGACGTGTTGCGCAGGCGTGTGAAGGCGGAGCTGCGCAAACGAATGCGTGGTCTTCGAGGTGCGCTTCCCGCGGCGGCATGTAGCGAGCGCTCAAAACGCATCTGCCTTCGGCTCGCCTCGCTGGAACCCTTCGCGAGCGCACGCACGGTTGCCCTGTTTTGGCCCATGGAGGATCGCCACGAAGTCGACCTGCGCGAGCTCGATGTGCTTCTGCGTGGCCGCGGCATTCGTGTCGCGTACCCGGCAGTCGGTGCGGACGCCGCCCCACTGACCTATCGGTTCGTCGCGGACACGGAAGCCATGCAAAACCACACCTCGCAAGGGGTCGTTTTGCGCGAGCCGCGGCCCAACGAACCGGAGGCCGCGCCCGGAGACCTTGATGTGGTCGTCATCCCTGCGCTCGCCGTCGACCCAAGCGGCCAGCGCATCGGCTATGGTGGCGGGCACTACGATAGGACGCTACCCCGATTCACGCCGCCCGCGGCGAGCGTCGTCGTGGCCTTCGACTTTCAGCTCATCGCCGAAGTCCCATTCACGCACGGCGATGTGGCCGCTCACTACGTGGTTACCGATACGCGGACGTTGAAAGCCGTGTGACGTAGAGCGGTCAGTTCGCGCCGTGACCTTTGGCGAGGCACTTGGGGCAAATGCCGTAGAGCTCGTGTTTGTGAGATCTGAGGGCGAATCCGTATTTGTTTGCCACACGCTCTTGAAGATCCTCGATACGCGGCTCCTCGAACTCGGTGATGTCGCGGCACTCCAGGCAAATGAGATGGTCGTGGTGCGTGACGTCGTCCGCCAGTTCGTAGCGCGTGGGGCCGTCGCCGAAGCGGCGCTCGTTGGCGACTCCGCACTCCGTCAGTAGCCGTAGCGTTCGGTAGACCGTCGCATAGCCAACCCGAGGTTCCTTGGCCCGCACCCGGGCGAGCAGCTCATCGATGCTCACGTGATTGTCCGACCGGAAGAAAATCTCGACGATGAGCCGGCGCTGATCCGTGGAGCGCAGGCCTTTTTTCGTCATGTACGCATTCAGCATGGCTCGTAAGTGCTCGAGCTCCGCCGGTGCGCGGTCCGTTTGCCGTCCCACGGGTGTCCCTGAACCGCAATTGTGGCCGATCCCGCGCACACTCGCCAGAGAGGACCCCAAAAACGCACGCAGTTCGGCAATCGTCTCATCGTCCCCGTTTCGCGCCAAAAGCGGCGTTGATGCTTGCGATTCACGTCAAGAATCGGGGGATGGATCGCGGTCGGTCGTTGCCGGGTCTGACTGATGTACGCTTCGCTCATGAAAGCCGGCACATGGAACCTCGGATTTGGTCTCCTGGCGATCATCGCCGGCGCCAGCGGACGCTTTCAACTGCCAGGGACGACCACCGCGACGCCGCTCATCGTCGTCGGTGCGTTGCTTGCGGCGTTTGGCCTCTTCCAACTCATGCGATCGCGCGGCAGCTGACACGTCAACCCATCTCGAGCACCATCGCATACGCCTCCGTCACGCCATTGAACGCCGACGGGGGGTAGTAGCCTCGCAACCGGCGCTCGATCGTGAAGCCCTCCGCGTCGTAGAGCGCGATGGCGGCGCGATTCGTGATGGACACCTGCAAGCCGACGGCGCGCAACCCCGCACTCCGCGCGCGCGCGACCGAGCCACGCACGAGTGCACGGCCGATTCCGCGACGACGCACGCCCTCATCGACCGCCACGCCTTCGAGATGTAACGCGCCCCGGCGCGTCCCTTCAGCGATGAAGCCGAGAACGCGTGGCTCGGAGCCGTCCCGAGCTACCCAGACAAAGTGAGCGGCAGAAGACTGCCCGAAATGAGCGCTGGCGTAGGGAAATGCAGTGGCGTCGATGGTGATGCATTGTGCGACCGCGACGACATCGCTGCAGCGAAGAAGCTCGATCGTAAGTGTTCGCACGCCGCGCGGCATACGCGGATGGTAGCCCGGCTCGCGGCGGTTCTCGCGTCCGGGACTGCCCAGTCTGCGGCCGGCGTGCTATCGAGGAGATCCGCGGAATGGCCGCCAGCGAGCGCAAGCGCCCTTGGTACCTCCTTCTGTCATTGCTGGCCACACTTGCGTTCGGCGCCAACGGGGCTCGCAGCGGATGGAGCACGGTCATGCTCTATCGCGAGCCCATCGATCTCTCGATCGCGGCGCAAGGGATTCCCGACGAGGCCGATCGCGCGGCCGTCGTGGCGCGCCTCGAGGCTTACGTGCACACGCTCGACGCGGCCAAGTCCCGCGGCTGGCCGCTGGGCGTCGCAACGCTCGTGCTCGGCGTTGCGACTCTGGTGTTCGCAATGCGAGCCTTGGGCAAGAGTGGAGCGGCGCGCGCCGTACTCGTCCAGTTGGTGATGGTACAGGCGGTGATCAATGCCGCCGGCTATTTTCTCATGCGCGATGTTCTGGAGGCACATCTCCGCGTCATCGAAGCCACCGAGGCTGCCGACATCCACGAACGGGTACCCGACAAGCCGCGCGCGGACGAGATGTCACGCACGGCGGTCGAGGTGCTGCGCACGGCTACACCAATCGCCGCTGCGCTGCAGATGTTGGGTAGCGCTCTCGTCGTCGTCGCCCTGACACGGCGGAGGTCGCGTGATTTCTTCGACGCGGCCGCCGCGACCGTCGGCGAGCGGTAGTGGGCGCGGCATGGCGAACATCCGGCGCCTGCCCAGTGAACTCGCGAACCAGATCGCGGCGGGGGAGGTGGTCGAACGACCCGCCAGCGTCGTGAAGGAGCTCATCGAGAACGCGCTTGATGCAGGGGCGACGCGCGTGAAAGTCGAGCTCGAGCAAGGCGGCGTCGCGCTGGTCCGCGTAAGCGACGACGGCATGGGCATGGATGCGCAGGATGCGATTCTGGCGCTCGAACGGCACGCCACGAGCAAGATTGCCCACAAGGAAGACCTGTTCCGACTTACCACGTTCGGGTTTCGCGGCGAGGCGCTACCCAGCATCGCGTCGGTCGCGAAACTGAGACTGCTGACGCGCGCGCGCGGGACACTGGAGGGGACGGAGGTATTGGTCGAGGGGGGGGCGGTTGCGCGCGGACGACCGTCGGGCGCAGCCGAGGGAACGAGTGTCGAAGTGCGAGATTTGTTCTGTAACGTTCCGGCGCGGCGGAAGTTTCTCAAGGCGCTCGGCACGGAGACTGCGCACGTGACCGAGGTGGTCCTCCTCGCAGCGCTGTCTCGACCCGACGTCAGCTTCTTTTTGGTACGCGAAGGCCGCGCGGTGCGGGAGTGGCTGCGCGTCGCGAACCGACGTGACCGTGCAGCACAAGCGATCGACGGGGAGCGACTCGAGATGTGCCTCGGCGAGCGGGGTCCGATGCGTGTCGAAGCACACCTCGCTTCACCCGAGCGGGCGCGCGCGGGCGCCGTAGCGTTGCACCTGTTCGTCAACGGACGACCGATACGCGACAGGCAGCTCGCACGCGCGGTCGCGCAGGCCTATGGGTCGGTCCTCGAGCCGGGCCGGTATCCAGTCGGCGTCGTTTACGTGGACGTTCCCCCGGAACAAGTCGATGTCAACGTGCATCCGCAGAAGGCCGAGGTGCGCTTCGCTGAAACGCGAGCCCTCCTCGACGCTGTGACCCGCGAGCTGCATCGAGCCTTGGCGCAGGCGTTCTCGATTTCCGCGATCGGTTCGCCCCGCGTATGGTCGAATGCTCGCGCGGCGCTCTCGGCTTCTTCTTTGGATCAAACGCCAACGCAGGAGCCCATCGACGCTCCGGATTCGGGGCGTTTCGGCCGATCAGAGCCATCCGGTCCAACAAGTTCGCTCGCGGACGGTAGGACGATGCCCTCGCCATCGCCCGCGTCGTCGGCTGACGGCATCAGCAGCATCACGGACCCAGGGCTCTTCCGGGGCGTTGGGTTCTACGCGTCGCTCGACTTCCTCGCGCAGCTACGCACGACCTTTCTCGTTTGCGCCGGAAGCGACGGCTTGTACGTCCTGGACCAGCACGCGGCAGCCGAGCGGGTAACGTTCGATCGACTCCGAAAAGCGTTCGCGTCGCACGCGATCACGACGCAGCGCCTCCTCATCCCCGAGGTCGTCGAGCTACTCCCGACGGAGATCGCCATACTCGAAGAGCACTCGCGGGAAGTCGCTGCGCTAGGGATCGAACTGCGCGCCGTCGGTCCTTGCGCGATCGCGGTTCACTCGGTCCCGACGTTGCTGGCGCGCGCAGCGCCGGAGCGGATCGTGCGTGACGCAGTAGCGGAGCTTGGTCGTGCATCCAGGCGCCCTTTCGGCGACGCGGCCGATTTGGTGCTCGCGACGATGGCGTGCCATGGCAGCATTCGCGCGGGCGAGGCGGTGTCGCGCGAGGAGGTCGTGGCCTTGTTGCGAGCGCTCGACGACGTAGATTTTGCAGGTCACTGCCCGCACGGACGGCCGGTCGTGACACGCATCGGATATGACGAGCTCGAGCGGCGTGTCGGTCGTTGAGCGGGCGCTGCGCCTGGCGTCAACGACGGACCGTCTGCTGGTGATTGTGGGGCCGACGGCAAGCGGAAAGACTGCGCTTGCGATCGCACTCGCGGACAAGATTGGCGCCGAGATCGTCAGCGCCGACAGTGTGCAAATTTACCGCGCGTTCGACGCTGGCTCAGGAAAGCCGTCCGCCGAAGAAATAGCGCGCGCGCCGCATCATCTCGTGAGCGTCATCGATCCTCTCGATCCGATCGACGCGGCTGGGTGGGCGGAGCTCGCGTCGCATTCGATTGCGAGCATCAGAGCTCGCGGTCGCATTCCCATCGTCTGCGGTGGCACCTTCCTGTGGATCAAGGCGCTGCTGTTCGGTCTCGCAGACGCACCCGCCGGAAGTGTCGAGATACGCAATCGCCACCGCGAGATCGCCGAGCAAGAGGGACGCGCGGCCTTGCACGCCCGTCTGCGTGCCGTGGACGCTGAGACCGCCGCGCGCCTGCATCCAAATGACTTGGTACGCGTCAGTCGTGCGCTCGAGGTCTACGAACTCTCCGGCAAGGCGCTCAGCGCGTGGCAACGCGAGCATGGGTTCGCCCACGTCAGGCACCGCGCACAACTCGTTGCCCTTTCCCATGACGGAGCCGTGCTGACCGAACGCATCGGGTCTCGCGTCGCCGACTGGTTGGCGCGCGGGTGGATAGACGAAGTCGAAGCGCTCCTCTCGCGCGGCTACGGCTCGGCTCGCGCGATGGGCAGCGTGGGCTACGCACAAGTGCGCGCGATGCTCGAAGGCACACTCGCGCGCGAGGACCTGGCTCCCGCAATCATTCGAGCCACACGCATCTTTGCTCGCCGCCAGCGAACCTGGTTGAGTCACGCGGACGTGGCCTGGCTGGGTTAAAAGTGCGTCGGTTACAGCGAAAGGCTTGCATCGAGCAGCGCGACGAAAGTCGTCGGCGCAAACCGTTGCGCTTCCGCAATGACGTCGGCGACCGCGTCGGTCTGCGTGCGCGCCGGTCTAATTTCGTCGGGGACGAGGTCCGGCGGAGGCGCCGGCGGCCGTCGCGGCAGCAGCGGTGTCGCGCTGCGTACGCCGATGTCGTCAGCGTCGAAGTGGGTCGATGCGGCGGCCGGAAGGCGCCCGGACTCGGGCGGGGGTGTGTGCAGCGGCCCCCTGGGGTCGGGTTCTTCAGCGCCGAACGCCATCTGGTCGAGGCGCTCCTCCGGCTGGGCTGCAACCGTACGCCGCGACGAGGACGGCGGCTCCTCGTCCTCCGCCACGACGTCGGCGTCCGTCATGTCGATGGGCACTGGCGATTCGATAACATCCGGGCCAGACTCGGCGGCGGCCTGCAAGGATGCCGGCGACTGCGCTGCCACCAGGCGTTCGCTGCTGTCGTTACCGTAGCTCGTTCGTCCGTCCGGGGCCCTTTCCGGTGCGAATGTCTCCTCGCCTCCGCGCGTATCGGTGGCCTCTGCGATGACCTCCGCGTCGCCCCCAGCTACCAGTGGGCGACCTGTCTCGGCATTGCCCCCGGTGGCCACCTGTCGATGTGGCTCGGCGATGCGCGCCCGCACCCGCTCGAGAAGCATCTCGAGCCTCCCGATCACTTCAGCCTTCGTCACGCTTCGCCTCCGTGCAGCTTGGCGACGGCCTCACTCCAGCCGATGCCTGAAGCAATCCACTCCCGAACGCGGCTGATTGCTCGCTCGCTGCCCGCGAGTATGCGTGCGATCCGATCGTCGCGGGAAAGCAACGTGCACCACGCGCGTCGGCCGGAGGCAACCTCGAGCGCCGACGCGACGAGTGGTCCCAGCAATGTCCCGGCGAGCGGCGAGTCTTCGATGACGATGACGAGAGCCCGCCCCCACCTCTCCACGGCGAGGGCCCCCACGCCGGCAATGGCCGCCTCGCCCGCGAGGTGCGACAGGAACATGTCCACCGATGCGCCCTGCGGATCGACCATGCTTGCGGCGGCTCGCCGCCCGATTGCGGCACCCAGGGCTCGACCGAATGCCTCCACCGTCTCGGGCGTCGCCGACAGGATCAAGTCGTCCAGCGCCGACGTCGGAACGAGAAGAACACGCCCATCGTCGCGGTACGTGCGCACGATGCCGCGGGGCAGATCGAAACGAACCGCGTGCGTCGGATCGAACGAAGGTGCTGCCATGGCGCTTTTTTAGCTTATACGAGTGCGACAAAGAGCGTGTCAAATGAGCCGCCCGAATCCAATTCGGTGTCTAACTCGAACGTTTCTGGGCGTCTGGCTCGCCGCGAGGGGGGCCCTCGGGGACGTCGCCACCAAGGAGTCCGGTCCAACCATAGATTTCGCCCGTCCGCCGGTCGTCTTCCCAACGACCGCGGAGCAGAGCTCGTCGTGGACGTCCGCGTGCTCCTTTCGCCATCCCATTTGCGTCCACGCGACGCTCGCCGTCCCGCACGTCCAGTCATTGGCGTCGCTCGCGGCGGCCGACCGCGCATGGGACGTACTCACCGGTGCGCTTGCCTTGGTCGCCCCCGAGTCCGATCTCGGGGGTGTGTGGAACGCCTACCTCGTCGAGGATGTCCCCGGTGGCGGACTCGGACTTCTCGAAGGACGCGACCCACGCTCACATTTCGATCGGGGCACAACCTTTGGTTTGATTGACCGCGCGATTCCAGCCGGCTGCATGCTCGACCGCGCGCTCGCCCGTGCTCTGGCACGTGCCTCCCTATGGGCCGCGGCGCCGGCGACCGACGAGGGAAGTGCGAGAGCACAGTCCGAGACCCTGGCGCGACTCGCAGTCCCTTGTGAGGGCGACGACGAGGACCGCCAGGAATTCCAGTCTCACCCCGAGCGGACACTCGTCGACCCGTCATCGTACCAGTTCGATCGCGGTGCTTCACTCTTCTTCGACTGGCTCGATGCGACGTTCGCGCGCGACCCCGGGGGTCTCGTGCGCGGCCTCTGGGCTCTCGCACCGACGCGAACGCCGCCGCGGTCATCACTCTGGAGCGCGACTCCCGCGACCTTCGACGTCTTGCGCGTCTCGCTGAATGGTACTCGCTCGATCGGGTACGCACTCGACGACATTTTTGCGCGCTTCGCGATTGCACGCGCGGGCTCCAGTCCCTCGGTCCGTATCTCGTGGCATT
The DNA here is from genome assembly GCA_030776305.1 of Myxococcota bacterium. Lineage (GTDB taxonomy): Bacteria > Myxococcota_A > Polyangia > Polyangiales > Polyangiaceae > Palsa-1150. The sequence continues at coordinate 1,866 of JALYHX010000477.1, read as the reverse complement.
TGCCGTGGCCCGCGCAGGCCCGTCGGCTCGAGTCCCCTGAGCCGGTGTCGCCGAGCGGCGCCAGCTACGTTGTCGTGGACCATGCGGGCGCCCCGCAGGGGGCAAAGTTACGCCTCGAGGCCCAGTGGGAGGACTATGGGCGGATGCGGTGGTCGGTCGCAAAGCTCGATGCGGCCGGCAAGGCCATCGCCGAACTGCAAGTGACTTCGGCGGATCGCGCAACGCGCGCTTCGTTGACCGTCGAGTCGCTCGAGGCGGTGGACAGGGTCCTCATCGTGGGTGTGAATGTGGGGAGCACGGAACAGCCGTTCGACCCCGATCAGGGCGAATGGGAGCCACATGGCTGGTTGCTGACCATTGAATCTCAGTAGGCGCAATATCGACATGGTCTCGGCGTTACTCTGGTCACAACGCCCCGTGGCTGAAGGCAGGCACGTGATGCCGAGCTTGGCATGGCCTGGTAGTCTCTCTCTGCGGAAGCCAGAAGGGTACAGAGGGATGAACCGAACGAAAGGCGTTTTTGGGTTTCACCGTCCAAGCGCCTTCGGTTGGGAAGGTCGAGGGGAGCGCGTGCCCGCTCCTGCAACATGAACCGGACTCCTGGTTCGGTGCGTCACGCGGTGGGACCCAGGGCCGCGCCAATCATCTTGCTCGCCGCGATCCTCGCCTTTGTGTGGTCGCTCGCGACGGTAGCGCGCGCCGAAGTTCCGGCCGTCGGGTTCGACGTGAGGCTGCACGACCGACCCGTTTTCTCCCTCCATGTTGCGCGCGCGGAGCAAAGCGCTCAGGAGCGCGCACGGGCCGCAAGTCGGGCCCTCGAGGGCGTCTTGGACGATCCCGAGCAACCGATGGCTCGCGTCGAGGAGCAGTCCGCGAGCACCGCCGTCGTCTTCGTCGGGAAGACTCCGGTGGTCTCGCTCGGCGACGACGACGCGGAGGCTGCGGGCGGAGACGCTCTGCATGTCTATGCGGCCAGCGTAGCCTCGAAGATTGACGGCACACTGCGCGCCGAGCGCAAGCGAAGCGCGATCTCGACGAGCGTCTTCTCGTTTTCGCTGCTCGTCTTCTCCGGCTTGCTGGCCTTCTTGCTCTTTCGCCGCGTAGGCGATCTGTCGGGTCGTGCGCGCGTCTGGGTGAAGGCAAACCCAGACCGCATTCCGGCGCTCAGGCTTGGTCGCATCGAAGTCGTGCGTCCCGTCGCCGTGCGTGGCGCGGTCTCGATTGCACTCGCCTTGGCGCACCGTATTGCGCAATTCGCCATTTGCTACTCTTGGCTGATCTTCGCGCTCTCGCGATTCGAGGCAACCCGCGACTACACCGGCCGCCTCGCGGGCTTCGTGCTCGTTCCGCTCTCTGCTCTCATCGGACGAGTCGGAGCCGCTCTGCCGCTCTTCGTCGTAGCCGCGGTTGCTGCCGTTGCCCTTGGAGTCGCGGTGCGCTTCGTGGGCTTGTTCTTCATCGGCGTGGCGCGCGGCGAGACACAGCTCGCGTGGTTGCCGCGCGAGCTCGCTGGGCCGACGAGTGTCCTCGTGCGTGCGGGAATCGTCCTCGTTTCAATTGTTCTCGCCGCGCCACTCATCACTGGAACGGACGACGGCGCGCTGTCGCGCGCGGGAGTCGTCGCGCTCGTGGCTCTCGGCCTGGCTTGCACGCCGGTGCTCGCCTGCGCCGCAGCCGGTGTGCCGATGGTATTCGGGCGGACGATCAAGCCAGGGGATTTCATCGAGGTCGGGGGGCGCGCCGGAGTCGTGCGCGACGTCACGTTGCTCGAACTCGTGCTGGAGGATGGCGTCGGCTGCGAGGTGCGAATGCCGCAGCTGCTGGGCCTGTGGCAGCCGATGCGCGTGTTGGGCGCAGGCCCAATGG
>JALYHX010000476.1 GCA_030776305.1 Myxococcota bacterium | reverse complement strand
GTTCCAGGGGGTGGACGACCACGGCAACATCACCACGCTCGGGCGGGGTGGGTCGGACACGAGCGCGGTCGCCATCGCCGCCGCAATCGGGGCGGACGAATGTGAAATTTACACCGACGTCGATGGCGTCTACACCACCGACCCGAACGTGTGCCCGTCCGCCCGGAAGATCGCTGCCATCTCATACGAAGAGATGCTCGAGCTTGCGTCGCTCGGTGCCAAGGTCCTCCAAATACGGAGCGTCGAGATCGCCATGAAGTACAATGTCCCGATTCACGTGCGAAGCGCGTTCAACGACCAGCCCGGAACGCTCGTCACTGCGGAGGACGCGGCACTCGAAGGGATGGTCGTTCGCGGCGTCGCTTACGACAAGGCCGAGGCGCGAGTGCACGTCGTCGGTATCGACGACAAGCCAGGCGTCGCTGCGGAGCTGTTCGAGAAGATCGCGGAAAAGAATATCTCGGTCGACATGATCGTTCAGAACGTGACGACGGACGCCGATCCACGCGCTTCGATTACGTTCACGCTTGCCAAGACCGACCTCGCGCGCGCCAAACCGTGGATCGAGACGATTGCCAAGGACCTCGGCGCCCGCGAAGTCCGGTATGACGAAGACGTCGTCAAGGTCTCCGTGGTGGGGCTCGGCATGCGGTCGCACGCCGGAACCGCCGCGAAGATGTTCCGTATCCTGGCGAACGAAGGCATCAACATCCAGGCAATCTCGACCAGCGAAATCAAGGTGAGCTGCCTCGTCGCGTCGAAGTACACCGAGCTCGCCGTACGGTCGCTGCACGACGGCTTCGGCCTCGCGAAGGGGTGATCACTCACCAGCCGCTCACCAGCCGAACGTGTATTCGAACCTCGCGAGGAACTGCGTGAAGCTGGGGTACGTCGACGTGTCGGTCACCAGCATGTGCTGTCGGAAAGCGAACCCACCCGCCCAGCTGCGTCCAAAGCGGTAGTCGAGGCCGAGCGCAAGCGTGACGCCGGGGCGCCATTGCACGCGGTCCATCGTTCCGCCGCCCAGCGCATACCCCGAGAGGAGAAGCCCGGCGTAGGGGACCCACCGCAAGACGTCAAGCACATAGCCGACCCCTGCGCCTGCGTTGCCCACGCTTGCCGGACGCGTTCGCGGCGTGCTCGCGCCTTGCACCTTCTCGCCGGGGGCGACGGGCGACCAGGCTGCCTCGACCATCAGATTGAATGCGTCGCTCAGGCCATACGCCCAATGGGCGCCGATGCCCGCGCCGACGTCCGTTTTGCCGTTCATGGCGAGCATCGACACGCCGCCGTCGACCCCTGCGTGATGTTCATGCTCGACGGCTCGTGCGCGCGGCGCGATCGCAACACACGCGGCTGCAATCGCCGCAGCGACCAGTTTCATTTGGCCTCGGCGCGCGCACGTTCAACGAGTTTGCGCAACATGGGGTACTTCTGGACTCCACTGGCGAAGTACCCACTGCGGGCTCCCGACGCCACCACGACAAAACCGGGGGTGCCCGTGATGTTCATCGCATCGGCTGCCAGGCGGTCTGCATCGAGCGCCGACTGGTGTGCATCTCCGTCGAGTGCCGCTTTCCATTGGTTCATATCGAGACCAAGCTGGCGCGCATACCGGTCGAGGTCTTCGCGCTCGAGCTGTTCTTGGTGCGCGAAAATCTCGTCGTGCATGGCCCAAAATCCGGGACCCGCCTTCTGGTGCAGTGCCTCTCGCGCCGCGCGGGCCGCGAGTGGTGCGTGGGGGTGCATCGGCAGCGGCAAATCGTGCCAAACCAGCATGACCTTCGGACCATACTCGGAGATCAGGCGCGTCAGTGCCGGCTCGGCGAGCTTGCAGAACGGGCACTCGAAGTCACTCCAGATGTGGACGGTGACTTTGGCCGATGGATTGCCGCGTACAGGATCGTCCGGAGGAATGGGCGAGAGGGGGTTCTTTTCCGGATCGTGCGGGCTCAAGCCACCTTGCACCAGCGCATCATAGACCGCTAGCGGTTTGACCCCCTTCGACACTATTTCCTCCGCGCCCTTGATTTCTTCCTCGATGATCGCGTCGAAGCTCTCCTTCGACTGCGCGCCAATCAGCCGCCGACCATTGATGAAAAAGTGCGGCGTACCTTCCACGTCGAAGTCGTCCGCAATTGCCACGTCGTCTTCGATGCTGTTGCGGTGCAGGTGACGCGACATTGCCAATTTCACTGCCGGCGCGTGCGCGCCGAAGCGCGTCGCGAGCGATGCGAGCGCGTCGTCACTCATGTCGTCCGGTCCCGCGAGGAGCGCGTCGTGCATCGCCCAGAACGCCGCATCCCCCTTTTCGGCTCGCACCTCGAGCGCTGCTTGCGCCGCGGGTTCCGCGCGCGGATGAGAAGGGAGCGGATCGTCCTTGAAGACTACGCGCAGTTTGTCGCCGTACTGATCGCGCAGCGCCTTGACCGTCGCTTCCGCACGGATGCAGAAAGGGCACTCGTAGTCGGCGAACTCGATCATCGTCACGAGCGCGGTCGGGGGTCCGCGGACCGGACTCTTGCCAAGCGGCACCTTGTAGACCGTCTTTGCCTCGTTTCGGTCGTCGTCTTGCTGCTGTTGATCCGCCCTCGCGCGATTTTCGTGCGCAAGCTCGGCATAAAGCCGCTCGCGTGGCGTCCCGGAGGCGACCTTCGCCTTTGCCGCTTCGATCTGTCGGTCGATGATCCCCTGGAAGGTCGGAAAAGGCAGCGCGCCCGCCAGCGGCAGACCGTTGACGAAAAACGTCGGTGTACCGAAGACCCCGAGTGCCTTGCCCTCGGCAAGGTCCTTGCCGATAGCCTCCGTCCACGCGTGGCTCGCGATACCAGCGCGGAAGGCGGAGATGTCGGTCACGCCAGCAGCAATCGCCCAACGCTCGTAAGACTGGGGTCCAAGCGGAGCGGAACCACGAAGCGCGGCGTCGTGGAACTTCCAGAAGGCATCGCTGCCCGCCATCGCGAAGACGCCTGCCGCCGCCTCCGCGGCGGGCGCGCCGTTGCGGTGAAACGGCAGTGGGCTGTTTTTCCAGACGATGCGGATCGTTTCCGGCCCGTAGACCTCGCGAATGCGCGAAAGTGTCGCCTCCGCACGAGCGCAAAACGGACACTCGAAGTCAGCGAACTCGACGATCGTGACGAGTGCCGTGCGACTGCCCCAGAATGGGTTGCCAAGCGAAATGGGTACCGCAGCGTCCTCTTCACTCGGCCCTCCTGGCGCGGTCGGCGCTCGGGCGCTGGGGGCGAGAGATGATGCGGGCCCGTCAAAGATCGAAGGCGGGACTGGTGCAGGAGTCGGACCGCCACACCCGAAGCACGAGAAGCACAAGAGGTGGCATGACACGAGAGCGCCGCGGTACCTGACCCCCGGACCCCCCCTCCCCGCGAACGGAGAAGGGGGTTTCACAACGGATTCGGCGGGGGAGGTCGCGGTCAACGACTACTTCGCTTCGGAGAGCGCACGCTCGATGAGCTTGCGAAACTTCCCGTAACTCTGTGCGCCGTTGATGAAGTAACCCTGATTGGCATTGCCGGCCGCGATGATGAAGGCCGGCGTGCCGCTGATGCCGTCGTCGTTTCCAGCTTTCTTGTCGGCTTCGATTTCGGCCGTGTGAGTGCTGCCGTCGAGCGCCGCCTTCCATTTGTCCATATCGAGGTTGAGCTCCTTGGCGTAGCCGTCGAGATCCTCCCTCTTTATCTTCTGCTGGTTCACGAACATCTTGTCGTGCATTGCCCAGAAGGCGCTTGGACCCTTCTGCTTGAATGCCTCGCGTCCCGCTTGTGACGCAAGCGGAGCGTCGGGGTGCATCGGCAACGGAAGGTCATGCCACACGAACTTGATCTTATCGCCGTAGTCCTTCATCACCTGTGCGACAGTCGGCTCGACTCGCCCGCAGAATGGGCACTGAAAGTCGCTCCATTCGTGGATGACGACCTTGGCGTTCTGGTTGCCGCGTGCGGGGTCGTTGGCCGGCAGTGACTTGGGTACGTCTTTCTTCTCAGGCTCGGGGGGGCCTTTGCCATCGCGCGTCAGCGCATCATAGACCTCGCTCGGCTTGGTTCCCTTGGCGATGAGGTCCTGCGCCTTCTTGACCTCCTCGTCGATCATGGCGTCGAACTTCTCCGTGGGCTGCGCGCCGACGAGGCGGCGCCCGTTGATGAAAAAGTGGGGGGTGCCATTGGCCTGGAAGTCCTCGGCAAGGTCCGAATCGGCGTCGAGCACTTTTTTGTGCGTGTGATCGCTGATCGCCTTTTTGGCCTTGTCGGTGCTTGCGCCCGCCTCACCGGCGAGCTTCACGATGGCTTCGTCGGAGAGGTCCTTCTGATTCTCGAAGAGCTTGTCATGGATGTCCCAGAAGCCCTTGTCCCCCTTCTCGGCTCGTACCTCGAGCGCAACCTCGGCGGCTGGTTCGGCGCGCGGATGGAACGGCAACGGTTCGTTCTTCCAGACCATGCGAACCTTGTCGCCATACTTCTCGCGGACTGCTTTGAGCGTCGGCTCGACGCGCGAGCAGAACGGGCACTGGAAATCGCTGAAAACGATGACGGTGACGAGCGCGTTCGCACTGCCGAGAACGGGGCTGTTGCCGACGGGGATCTTGAATACCGTCTTCGTATCTTCCTTTTCGCCCTGGTCCTCTTCCTTGGCGGGCGCCGGCGCGTTCTGCTTGTTCTCTTTCGTCATCTCGACGTAGATGCGCGACTTGGAAGTCCCGGCTGCGATCTTCGCCTGTGCCTTCTGCAGCTCCTGGTCGATGGTCTTCTTGAAGTTGTCGAATGGCTGTGCGCCATTGATGAAGACTCCGTTGACGTAGAAGGACGGCGTGCCTTGTACTCCTGCGGCCTTGCCGTCGTTCAGGTCTTTGTCGACCTTGTCTGCCCACTTGTGGCTCGCAAGGCCCGCCTTGTACGCGGCGATATCCTTGACCCCGGCTTCCTGAGCCCATTTGACGTAGTTGTCATCGCTGAGCGAACCCTGGTTTTTGAAAGCGGTGTCGTGGAACTTCCAGAACCCGTCGTTGCCGGCCATGACGAAGGCACCCTGCGCGGCCTCGGCGGCAGGTTTGGCGTTCTGGTGGAACGGTAGCGGATTGTTCTTCCAGACCATCCGGACCTTGTCCGGTCCGTACGTCTGGCGCACCTGGTCCAGTGTCGGCTCGACCCGCGAGCAGAATGGGCACTGAAAATCGCTGTAGACGACAACGGTAACTGGCGCATCGCGCTTGCCCCACATCGGATCTTTGGCGGAGATGGGGATGGGCGATTCGCTGTCGTCCCACGCTCCGCCAGCGGCTCTTCCCGCCGAGTCGGCGACGATCTCGCCATTGTGCAGGCGCCTTTGGTCGTAGCCCCACATCAACGCGACTCCGGCGAGAAAACACAGAAAGAAGCCGATGATGGCGACTCCCGTATTGACGCCGCCACCGGCGTCAGACGCGGGCGCCGGGGCGTTCTTGGTATCCTTGGTCATTTTCGTTCACCTATTGGTTTCGAGAGAAGGTCGGGCCGCTTGCTAGCGCGCACCGGGCGCGCCGTCACGGCGAACTATGAATCAGCTGCACTCCTTGCGGACGGTAGCGAACGGCGAAGCGCCGACAGCGACCGCGCGCATTGTCACGCGCGCCAGGGAGGCACAACCGGATTGCGGCGCGCGCCTCAGCTCCGAGGCGGACGTTCGATGCGCAAATGTATGCCGGTGAGCGGCCGGTGCGGCGCCATCGCGAATTCGAGTGACTCTCCGTACGGGGCCCCTAGCTCGAGCCTTTCGGCGAGAAGCGCACTGCCGGGATCGGCGGAAGCGAAGCTCGGGCCATGAGGCGCAGGAGCGATCGTCGCGCACGTCGGAAGCTCCATCCCGGCGCAAGACGCTGGCGCGCGCGCGCGTCGCACTGCCTCGTCCGACGCTTGAAGAGCGGGCGGCGGAGCAATGGCTGTCGCGCCACGGTCGTCGCATAGCCCCGCGGGCATCGCGGACGCGGGCCGCGCAAGGGTCCACATCGCGAGGACAAAGCCCACGAAGAACGCCGCACGTTGAACCCTACGAA
>JALYHX010000475.1 GCA_030776305.1 Myxococcota bacterium | reverse complement strand
GCGCGCACGGGCATGTACCGCGACTAGCGCCGCTCTTCTCGCCTCTCTTCTCGCCGTTCTTCACGTCGCTCTTCTCGTCGTTCACGCCGCTCCTCCCTGCGAGGTTCGACGTAATAGACTTCCGGCTCGCGCCGGCGCTCGTGCCAGAAACACCCCGTGCTTCCAAGCGCAACCGCGAGGAGCACGTAGGCGATGGCGGCGGACAGCAGGTCACGTGCGTTGGCTGGTATTTTCACGAGAGGTCAACTTAGCAACTCGCATGCCGCGTGAGCGCGCCCCGCTATTCCGGCGCTCGACTTCGTCACCGGTGAGCACCACCGCAATGTAATGGTCTCCACGCTCGTCGACGACGTGTCGAAGGCGCTCGGGATCGATGGCGCCGTGGCGCCGAAGGCTGCGACGCATTGATGTGAGAAGGCGGTGGAGAGGATCCGGCATGAGCCCCTTTTGACACTGAACGTTAGGGCAGTCAATATTCTGATGCCTCGACCTCAATGCCGAACGCACGCCTAAGGAACGGCGGGGACGTTTGCCGCGGGAACACGTCGTTCGTTCTGCTTTTGTCCCTCAGCGGCATCGTCCCGTGGCTGAGTTCAACCCGAAACCCATCCGGCAAGAGCAAGAGCCGTCGGGAAGGCACGTGCCGTGAATCGACGAAATGGTGGGGTCGTCGTTGCACGTCCAGTCTTGGCCCGGCGTGCAGACGGCTGCGTCGGGTGCGTCGAGCGTGGCGGGCGTAGCGTCCGCGCCGGCTGAATCGACAGGGGCCGCTGCGTCAACCGTGGTGGACGCTTCCGCGGCTTCCGGTGGCGTGAGACAGCAAAACCCACCGGCGGGCGACCGATCTGGATTGCAATCCTGTGGGCCGACACTTGGGCAGTTCGTCGGTCTTCCCAGAAGGCACGTCCCGCCGGCGCTGATACACGCCTCCGGTCCGCTCTGGGCGCTGTTGCAACCGGCGGCGACCACTGCCATCAGCGCCGCCCGCATGTTCGTCGGGCGCACTCGGCAAGCGTAGCAGCTCCCTCACCGGAGTCCCCGAGATGGAAGCCTTTGCTTCCGGGCTCGCGCCGGCCCACCGAAAGGGGCGCCTGCCGTTGAACGACGGCCCCGGAGCGCCTATCGAGCTTGCATGGCGAAAGCGGCGAACGAGGTCTGGACCGTCCTTGCGCACGAGCCCATGGAGCAGCTCGAAGAGGGCCTTTGGCGCGTCGAAGGCAGCCTCCCGAACATGCCTCTCCGGCGCGTCATGACCGTCGCGCGCCTCGCCTCCGGCGATCTCCTCGTTCACAATCCGATTGCAGTCGACGCCAGCACGTTGGCCGCCATCGACGCCCTGGGGCGCGTCGGGTTCATCGTGGTCCCCAACGGCTGGCATCGCTTGGACGTACCCGCATTTCGCGCGCGGTATGCCAATGCCCGGGTGCTCGCGCCTCGGGGCTCAATCAAAAAGGTCGCCGAGATTGCGCCCGGGGTGGTCGACCTCGCCGCACTGCCATCCGATCCGAACGTCTCGCTGGACGTCGTCGACGGAACGAACGGTCTCGAGGCGGTGATGACCGTGAAAGCAAACGGTGGCGTCTCTGTGGTGCTCGCAGATGCAGTGTTCAACATGCCGCACCTGACGGGATTGCAGGGTTTCGTACTTCGCAACGTGACTGGCTCGAGTGGAGGCCCCCGCGTGTCGCGTGTCGCGCGGCTCTTGCTGATCAAGGACAAGGCCGCGTTCGCTGCGCACCTCCGGCGCCTCGCGACGTCGGACCTGCGGCGCGTGCTCGTCGCCCACCACCAGACCATCGCCGACGATCCAGCCGGCGCGCTGCGCCGGGTCGCCGCGTCGGTGCATCGATGACACCGAGCGAGAAGGGCGTGCGTCGGAGAGACGGGCGAATCTTCCATGTGGACTCGCGAGCGAGTCAGTCGGTCACGGCCTCGGGTCAATCGGGCACGCTCACGAGTCGGTCCGACTCCCTCATGAGTCGACGATGCCCGCGAGCGAGTCCAACATACCCGTGAGCGAGCGACGTCGACTCGGCCACGAGTCAATCGGGCACGTAAGCGAGTCAATCGGGTACGGTCGCGAGTCCGCGTGACGCCCTCATGAGTCGATAACGCTCGCGACCGAGTCCAATGTACCCGCACACGAGTGGCATTGACTCGGGCATGGGTCGAGTTGGGCCTTGCTCGCGATCGGCGGCACTGATTGGGCTACCCGGGGAACGAATCAGCGGCCGCAGGCTTCGTGCAGTCGCAGCTCCTGGTTCTCATGCTCCAGACGCTCGACGAGCGCCTCCTCTTTCTGAACGCGTTCGTAGAGCGCCTTGATCGCGGCCAGTTCCACTCCGTGCGCGTCGATGGGGTCATATGCGCGGTCCGTGCTGCCGAGGCCGAAGGCGGCGTGGAAGTCTTGCGCCATGGGACCGAGGTGGCGCACCGACGGATCGTCGCTCTTGTATGACCACGTCGAGATGGGCATCCGCGCGACGCTCTCGAGTACGGCTTGCTCGTTGACCGCCTCGATGTCGCGCTTGAGGTTTCGGTCGCTCACGCATAGCGGCGCACATCCTTGCGGGCACGTCGGCTGAGAGGCGGTCGGCGTAAGGCAGCTCGGATAGAGTGATGGGAGCGGCCCCGACGATTCACAGCACAGGTCGCCTCGCATGCAGCACGACGTGCCGCAGCAACTCTCGCCGCCCGCGCATGCGCCGCCTTCTCTAGCGCAGGGGATTGGCTGACATGATCCAGTCACGCCGCCTCCCGGACGGATGGAGCTCGCGCAATACGTTCCGACAGCGCAGCGCATGCCGCACCCGCCGCAGTTGTATGGATCGTTGGCGGGATTCACGCACTTCGCACCGCAGCAGAGGCGGCCTTGGCCGCAGGGAGCGGCGCATCCGGCACCGCCCGAGCTTCCGCTACCGGAACTCGTGCTCCCCGAGCTGTTGCCGCCGGAGCTGCTTCCACTTGAGTTCCCGCTGCTCGAACCGCCGGAGCCGCCGTTGCTCGATGCGCCGCTGCTGGAGCCGCCACCGCTGCCAGAGCCGCCTCCGGCGCCGTCGGCGGAGGCATCGCCGCCCGTCTGGCCTATGAAGGTCGCGCCTCCGCAGTGGGAAGCCGCCACGACGAGACCCACGAATCCAATTGGCAAGCAAGCAATCCAGCGCACGATTCACCTCCCTCGACACGTTGTCTTGCGCTGATCTTACCCTAGGCCCAGCCCTTCTTTTGCGAATGCGAAGGTCGTCCCCGTCCGTCAAAAAGAAAAGCCGATCGGTCAGGAGATCGGGGTGGGTGCGACTGCGGAATTGAGCGACCGGGAAACTGACGGCGCAGCTTGTGCGCGGCGAACGCCCTTGGGTCCAGGCAAGAAGTAAACTGCGTATCGCATGCATTTCCTCCGCAAGTGAACAGCGAGTTGTGTTCGACCCCTCTTCTCTCCCGTCCGCGCATGGCCACGGGCGCCTCAGCAAGCACAGCGCGCGTTTGACGACGTGCAGAACCTCCTCGAGAGGCTCCCCACCAGCGACATCTCAGAGCTTCTGGTGCCAGGCTCACCCGCGATCGCGATGTCGGGCTTGGCACACACCCGGCGCCTGGCGCACCACGCCTGCCCGTCGAACGCGCGTGCGCTCGATGTTCGGAGAGATGGCACGTGATGCGCAAGAGCTGCGGGGATGTCTCAACCTCCCGGACTCCGAAAGACGACGGCGACGTCCGCGTTCAAAAACCGAATTGCTTGGGCAATTGCCGTTCTGGTGAGCAGTGGTCTTTCGGCATCGCACGCCACCTCGCGGCTCCGGACATTGCATAGGCACATGCACTACGGCGCCCAGCACTTGCTGCGGCGCTGGCTGCCCGTAAGAGAGGCGTCTCCGATGCAGCCCATCGTACCCACGCGAACCGTGTCCAGTCCCCTCGCCATGGCGATCCTCATCGCGGCTTTGAGCGGGTGCGGATCGAGCCGTGCAGCGCTGACCGAAACCGACGGAGCGTCGGGTGGAGGAGATGACGGCGGTAAAAGCGGCGACTCTTGGGCAGCCGGAGACGGCCTGGCGCAAGGACTGTGTGCGAGCGGCGAAATGTTCTGCGCCGCATGCAATGGGGGCGGGTACTGCGCGCACGACTGCACGATCCTTACGTGTCCGGTACCTGCGGACGGCGCCGTCTCGGACGCCGGGAGCGGGGACGGTGGCGCGTGCGCCCCGGGTCAGGGGACCTGTCTGGACTGCAGCGGCGGCCCTTTTTGCGTGATGGGAGGTTGTCCACCGGCGTCCTGTCCGACTGACGCGGCAGTCGATACGCAAACGCACATCGACAGTGCGGGCGACATGCGCTCGGACTCGAACGCAATCCCGAGTGGTGGTGCGGGCGCGGCGTGCAGAAGCAGCACCGACTGCGACGCCATATTGTACTGCTCGGGGCCCGTGCCACCCAGCTGCACGTGCCCCGCCGGCGAGTGCACGTTGGATACGGAATGCGCGCCCGACGGCGGCAATTTCATTTGTGAGTCGCTCTGCGGTGGTACGTGCTCGAGGCGTTGCGTGATGGGATGCACGGATGCAACGTGCCCCGAGGGAGTGTGCGGGGCCTCGCACCGCTGCGAGCCAAAACCCTGCGCGACCGCAGCCAACTGCCCGGCGCAGTTCGACTGTCTTTCGGGCATCGCTGGATCTGCGTGTGTGCGGCGCGCGTGCCAGAAGGATTCGGATTGTGTTGCTGGGGGCTATTGCGTCGACCGAAGCTGTTCTGCACAACTCGGCATATGCGTGGCGGCAAGGGGGTGAGAAGCGCGGCACGCTTCACGCACGCGGCAAGATGCCCGTTCGGGAGATCCACATGATGCGACTGGATTGCCCCTCGTTCCTTGCCGTATTCCTCTTGTGCGCGTGCGGAAGCAACGCGTCTTCGCCCGCCACGAGCGAAGACGAGGAACCGGGGAGCGACATGAGCTGCGCCTCCGGTGAAGTCTATTGCACGGGATGCAATAGCGGGGGTTTCTGCACCGCGAAATGTCCGGCCGTCGCATGTCCGGTGCTTTCGGATGCCGGCGGCTCTTCGGGCGCAAGCGGCTCGTCGAGCGGAATGGGAGCAAGCGCCGACGATGCTGCCGCCACATCGGATGCGAACACGGTCGGCGGCAATTCGTGCCCTACGGGTACGCC
>JALYHX010000474.1 GCA_030776305.1 Myxococcota bacterium | reverse complement strand
GTCCGAGGTAAGCTGCCACACCAATCATCACGATTGCGGCGCCACCGGTAAGGCCCACGGCAAGAACGCGAGGCGTGCCCCCCCCGGGCGGATGCGACGTGCCGTCCCCGTCAGAGCCGGCCTTTGTTGCGTCGGACGGCATCGACGCGCTGTCTGCGCGAACACCGTCGGAAGCCGAGGGCACCTGCACCGACGATGGACGTGCGGCCTCCGGAAACAGACTGATGCGGACCAGATGCCCGGCCGCAACTTCGAGGCCCGCTTCCGCGTCTCCGCGCGGCATGTGGGCCTCCAGGCGATGCCGACCGGGCATGACGTCGAGTGCCTCGCGCAAGGGCGCGACACCGTCCGGCGCGCCGTCCAGGATGAACTGCGTCCCAGCCGGGGCCGTGGCGTCGATGTGGCCTGTCAGGCGCATGAGCTCGGCGATGTGCCTTTCGGCGCTCGGCCGATCCTCACCCGCAAACGTGGCGCGCGCGAATTGCTTGAAATGGCGCAGGGCGGGGAGCAGGTTGCCCGTCTTCTCCTCGGCGAGAGCGAGGTTCCAAAGGATCGCCGGCTTGTGTAGGGCCGAATATGCCTGCGTGAAGGATACCCGCGCGCCTTCGAAGCTCCCCGCTTTGACCCGCGCAAGCCCTTCTTCGAAGAGCGCCTGCGCGTCGCGCTCAGCTGTCGCGTCGTCGGCGAGAACGGCCGTGGAGATCGTCGTGACGATGGCCACCGCGAGCAGGCCGTATCGAGTCGGTCGGCGCATTGGAGCTCTTTGTAACGCGCATCGCACTACTCGGCCAAGGGTGCCCAAGCACGCCCAGGGCACGGATGCTCGCGAAGGAATCGGGCGAAAGACGCCCGGCCTCCTAGAAAGATGTCTTGAACTCGCCCAACGGTGGGCTCGCCGATCTTGCCGCCGAAGCGCTCGGCTTCACCTTCGGTCTGGCTGGCTTCGGAGCGGGGGCGGCGGTGGGGCTCGCACTCCTCGCGACCGCAACGGATGACACGACGGTTTGGGCCTCGGCCGACGTCTCTGGTGGCCGCGTAGAATCCCCCGTGTCCGCCGGCACCGGCGCAGGCGCAACATTCTGTGCAGCAGCGTGCGGCGACGGGGACACAGGTTCGCTTTTGATGACGGACGTGCGGGTCGCGTCCGGCAACCCGTTTGAGCTTCGCCGCAGGGAGATGAAGATCACGGTGACGACGATTAACCCGGCAAGTACTGCGACGAAGACTCGCCCTGCCAGAACATGCACCTCCACGGCGGTCGTCTCGTCCCGAGCGTCGCGGTCTCCTTCGCGCTGCGAGACGTTGCCCGCTGCGCTCCGGCCCGTCTGCGAGAGAGGGCGGCGGGCGATCATCACTTTCCGCTCATCGTCCGTCGACATTCCCCGGGCCGCGCCTGTGCGCTCGCCGTGATACTTCATCGCCGGTCGGCCATCGCTTTGTCGGCCATCCCTTTCCGGCTTCGTACGTCGTTGAGACGAGTCGTCGCCAATGCCATCCAGCAAGACGTCGACGGAATCGACGGGCTTCGGTATCACCGATGGGACGACGACTCTCATTGACTGAGCGGGTGCGACGAGCGATTCGGGCGGTGGCGCGATGCCGGGGTCCGTCGTCGGCCGGGAGAGCCTCTGCATTTCACCCGCTCGCGGCGGAGTCGGCGGCACCCCCCCGTCTTTTTCTTCGTCCTCATCAAGACTGGACGGAGCCTGTGCCGCGAGGGCGGCGACCTCATCGAGAGTCGAAGACGTGTCCTCGTCCGACGAACGGACTACATCGTCGAGAGCCACCCCCACGGGGGCACGCGAGTCCGACCGCCGCTTGGCGCCGGGCGTCGACGGGTCCGTGTCGTGGTCTTGGCTCGTCATCGGCCGCCTCGCTGGCTGCGGCTGGGCTGCGCTCAGAGATTACAGCTGAAACCGCCCAACAACCAAGGCCAGGCATAAAAAAGACGCTCACACACCTCGACGTGCACTTGCGGCAGCGTATAGATCTCCGGCAAACCATGACCATTCTCGGTGGCTTCGGGGGCAGAGGAGTGGGGAAAGACTCGACGGCGAAGGCCGGAGACACGGGCGTGCCCTACGTCAGCGAGCGTGACTTCGAGCGCGAAGTGTTGAGAAGCGAACTCCCGGTCCTCGTCGAATTTACGGCGGATTGGTGCGAACCGTGCAAGGCCATTGCTCCCGAGGTCGCGGCTTTCGCGCGCGAGGTCGCGGGCAAAGCCAAGGTCGTCAAAATCGACATCGATAAGTCGCCCACCATCGCGCAGCAGCTACGCGTTCAAAGCGTGCCGACGTTCATGGTCATTGCCGATGGACGTATCCAGGACGCGGTTGTTGGCGCGATTCGAAAAAAGAAGATGCAGGAGCTCGTCGAACCATTCCTTCCACGCGCCGCGGGAGCGCTGAAGTCGATCGAGGCCGCCCAGCTCCTGGCCGGAGGCGCGATCGTGCCCGTCGACACGCGGGACCCTGCAGCGTTTGCTCGCGCCCACCTGCCGTCGGCAGTCAACATACCCATCGAGCAGATCGAGTCTCGGCAGGCTGAGCTTCACATGCTGAGCGGTCAGCCAGTCCTTTACTGCCGTTCGGGGGACAGAACGAAGGAGCTGAGCGGAAAGCTCGCCGAACAAGGCATGCCTGTCGCATTCCTTGAAGGCGGCATTCTCGGGTGGGAGGCCGAGGGCCTCCCCATCGAAAAGTGACGAGACCGCACACATAGGGGCACACAGCGAGCCGCCGCGCCGAGGTCACGCGAAATGACAACGGCCGACAAGGAGTCTCTGGACATGGGCAAATCCATCGCTCTGGCCGTATACTCGAGAATGAGTATGCCTAGGAGGAGCGACCGACCGACTGCCCCTCCGCTGTTCGACGTCCTGCAGTTCGCCAAGGACTCCGACGCGAGCATGAGGACCGTGCGACAGATGGCAGTCCGTCAGGAGCTTGGCGCGAGCGAATTGCCGATTCTCGATGACGGCGCCGCCAGCGCAGCCGACGCGCGGTCGCTGGAGCCTCGCTCCGAAACGCGGCTTGCGACCCGTCCGACGATGGGCGCTACCTTGACCGACGAGGGGTGGGCGCGGGAGAGGACTGGTGCGCCGATCGTCGTCATGCCGTACGACCAACTTCGACGCCTTCCGCTCGACCACCGTGCGGGATTCTTGCTGTCGCTCATGGATGGGACGATCGATCTCGCAACGGTTATCGAAGTCTCCGCGATGCCGGCAGCGCAGGCTCTGCGCGTCGTGCGAGATCTGTTCGATACCGGCGTCATCGGGTTTCGATAGGGCCTGCTCTGCCGACTGCGCGCACGAGATGCCTCTGCGCCACTGCGAAGAGCGCGAGCACTGGCACGGACAAGACGACATTGCCCGCCATGACGATATGCCATCGCACGCCGGTTCCCTGCTCGCGCAGAAGAGCAACGCCAAGCGGCAACGTCCTCACGCGATCGCCCGTCGTCATGACGAGCGGCCAGAAATAGTCGTTGTAGTGGAATACGAAGCTCACGAGCACGAGCGATACGAGCGTTGGCTTGAGCATCGGCGCCAAGATGCGATAGACGATGGTCCATTCGCCCGCGCCGTCCATCCGAGCTGCCTCGATGATTTCGTCGGGAACGTTGATCAGTGCTTGGCGGACGAGGAATGTGCCTAACGCGCTTGCGGCAAACGGCAAGACGAGCGCGGTCATCGTATCGACGAGCCGCGCTTGGGCGAACATCAGAAATACAGGAACGAACGTCGCCTGCGGCGGCACGAGCAAACAGGCGAGCACGATGCCGAATGCGAATCTGTGTCCGACGAACCGCAGCTTCGCGAGCGCGTAACCGGCGGGCAGGGCGAGAGCAACCTGCGCCAACGCGATCGTCGACGCCATGACGAGTGTCACGGCCATGTAGCGGCCAACGGGGATCGACCGAAAGACTTCCTGGTAGCCGCCCGTATCGATCCGCTCAGGGAGGGGTGCCGTGGGATGGGCCACGATCTCGGGAAGGGTCTTGAACGAGGTCGCGACCATCCACGCATAGGGCAGCAGCCACAGCGCGGAGGCAGTGGTCGCAAGCGCCAGTGCGACGACGTAGGCGGCGCGGCTCTCCTTCATGGGATCCGCGCTTTCGGTCGGGCCCGTATAGTGACCCGCGAGCGCCACACACGCAGCTGAAGCCCCGCGAGCGCGAGAAGGAGCGCGAAGAAGACGACGGTCAATGCGCTCGCACGACCAACGCTCAAATCGACGAAAATCTGCTCGTAGATCGCATATACGAAAAGCTCCGTCGCGCGCGCAGGCCCACCTTGAGTCATGATTCGTACGACGTCGAACGCCTGAAAGCTGGTGACCAGACTCGTCGTCGCGACGAACGCGCTCGTTGGCGCCAGTAGCGGCATCGTCACATAGCGGAAGCGCCCCCAAGCACCGGCCCCGTCGAGCGCCGCCGCCTCGAGCAGTGATCGCGGGACGCCCTGCAGACCCGCGAGGAAGATCACCATCGCATAGCCCGTGAGCTTCCAAACGCCGACGACAGCGAGGGTCGGCAAAGCGAATCGGGGGTCACCGAGCAGCGAAACCCGGCCTAGGCCAAGGATCCGCAGCGTCTGGCCCAGAATGCCGGCGTTGCCGTCGAGCAGCCACATCCAAAGCAACGCGACTGCGACCCAACTGACGACGTACGCGCTGAAGACGCTGGCGCGCACGAACGCAAACACCCGTCCTGGCCGGTCGAGGAGCAACGCTAGCGCGAGTCCGAATGCCATCGTCCCGGAAACGACGATGGCGCTGTAGGCGAGCGTTCGAAGGGCGACGGAGAGCAAATGACCATGGGCCGCGAGCGCGCGGTAGTTGTCCATTCCGACGAAGCGGTGCGAGGTCAGCAGATCCCACGAAAAGAAGCTCTCCCCCGCAGCGATGCCGATCGGGAGGATGAAGAAGAGCGACAAGAGCGCCAGCGTCGGTGCGAGCATCGCCCACGGCTGCCAATGGGCTCGCGGACTCACGCCGGCCTCGCCGCTTCTTCGCGAGCATCCGCCATCACATCGTGGGCGTTGCGTCCAGTGAGCACGGCTTCTTCGAGACGGGGCTCGACGATATCCCGCTCGATCCGGAAGAGTTCGGGTGCCCACGGCCAGGGATCGACGTCGGCGAGCTGGTCATAAGCGACACGGTCGTTGGGATGCAGCGCGTACCAGCCGCGCTCGACCAACCGCTCCACCGCGGGGCGCGTCACCGGCATGTACCCGGTGCGCGTCGACCAGGCGATCGTTTGATCGTCTTGGCACATCCAGCGCACGAATTCCCATGCTGCGCGCTTCTCCTCTTCTGGCGCCGAACTCAAGAGAACGAACATCGTGCCTCCTGTCGGTACCGCCGCACGCACGTCGTGAGGAAGCGGCGCGGCAATGACGGGAAAGCGAGCGTTGTTCTCTAGGTAGCGAACGAATGCGGTGCTGCTCCACATCATCGCGATGCGTCCTTGCAAGAAGCTTTCGTTCGACGACTGCCAAGCCTGGTAATCACGCCCGGGAGGGGGCCGCATGACGCGCTCGTCGCGCGCGAGTCGTTGCCAAAAGCGGATCGCCTTCTCGCCCGCTTCCCCGCCGAGTGACATGCGTCCGTCGCCCTCGACCAGTCGCCCGCCCGCCTGACCGACCATTGCCACCCAGTACCACCAGGAGATGGGGACCTCGAACCCCCAACGCACCTCGCCGGCGGGTGTGTGCTTGGTCAAGCGACGCGCGACGACGGCAAGCTCGTCCCAGCTGCGCGGCAGCGTCCCACGCTCCTCGTCGAGGACGCGCCCGTTCGCAAACATGATCGGCGTCGACCGATTGAATGGTATGGCCACGAGCGGTTCGCGATCAGCGCCAGCAAACGACCCGCGCTGCTCGAGCGCGGGCACGAACGGGATCTCCCGCGCCCCCTCGTAATCGTCGAGTGGTTCGAGGACGCCTGCACGCGCGAGGTACGGGACGACTTCGAGCACCACGTGAGACAGCGTCGGCGCAACACCGGCAGCGAGCGCGGTACGAAGTTTGGCAAGCGCCTCGTAGTAGTCCCCTTGATGTACGGCCTTGACGACGACGCGAGTCTGCACGCCGTTGAACCGATCGACGAGGTCGAGCAGGACCTTGCGGACGAGGTCGCCGTACGCGTACCAAAACGTAACGACCACGCGACCTCCCTCCCATACCGGCCGCGACGCGCGACCGCAGCCGACCGGCGTGAGCGCGAACGATGCCGCCAACGCGCGGAGCAAATCACGGCGCGACGCGAGCACGGCGGGAGAACGTTATCATTACCGATAGCCCTCTGCCTGCAGCTCGAACATGCGCGCGTACTTCCCTTTCCGCCCAATGAGATCATCGTGTGTCCCGCGCTCCACGATTTCGCCATGCTCGAGCACCACGATGGTGCGAGCCATCCGCACCGTCGGGAACCGGTGAGAGATGACGATCGTCGTCCTTCCGTGCGCGAGGGCCCGGAAGCGCTCGAATACGGCGTGCTCCGCCTCGGCGTCGAGCGACGCAGTCGGTTCGTCCAAGACGAGAATGTCCGCTTCCTCGCGCATGAACGCACGCGCGAGCGCGATCTTCTGCCACTGGCCTCCCGAGAGCTCCGTTCCATCGTGAAACCATCGTCCGAGCGGCGCGTCCAGCCCGCCGGAAAGCGCCCTGATGATCTCGGTTGCGCCACCATTTTCGATGGCACGCTCGATCCGCGGCTCTTCACCCATATGGTCGACACTTCCGAGTCCGACGTTCTCGCGCACCTTGAGCTGGTACTGGTTGTAATCCTGAAAGAGTACGCCGAAGCGACGGCGCAAGGCGCCAACATCCCACTCCCTGAGCTCGCGCCCATCGAGCCAAATGCGCCCCTCGGTCGGTTCGTACAGTCGCGTGAGAAGTTTCACCAGCGTCGTCTTGCCCGCGCCGTTCTCGCCAACGAGCGCAAGACTCTCTCCCGCCGGGATCGTGAGTTCCACGTGACGAAGCGCCCAAGCCTCCTTGCCAGGATAGCGAAAGCCGACGTCGTGAAGGACGATTCCGCTCGATGAAGGAAGCGCCGGGGGCGGGCTAGGGCTAGATAAAATGAGCCGCGTCGCTTCCCCGGCGACCCGCAGGTATTCCCAGAGATTGGACATATAAAGGTTGTGCTCGTACATGCTTCCTATCGCCGCGAGCGCCGACTGAAATGCCTGTTGCCCTTGTCGGAAGGCGAGCACGTACATCGTCATATCGCCGAGCGTGAGCTTGCCAGCGGCAGCGAGGAGAGCCATCGCGGCATACGCGGCGTAGAACGCCGAAGTGCCGACGAGCGAAAGCGCGTGCGTCCACTTCGCACGCCGCAGGTACAGACGGCGATCCTCTTCGTAAAATTGTTCGGACAGGTCGCGGTATCGCTCTAGGAGGAGCGGCCCGAGACCGAAGAGCTTCACCTCTTTGGCGTGTTCGTCGTTCGCGAGGACGTATTCGAGGTAGAGCAAGCGGCGGGACTCTGGCGACCGCCAGTTGCGGATCTTGAATGCCAGCTTCGAAAAGCGCATCTCAGCGACGGTCGCTGGAATCGTTGCTGCGAAGAGTGCCAGCACCGACCATGCGTTGAAACGAACGAGCAGGGCGGCATAACCCACGAGTGTGATGACGCTTTGCAGAAGGCCGAAGCTCTCGGTGACGAGCGCAATCGG
The DNA here is from genome assembly GCA_030776305.1 of Myxococcota bacterium. Classification (GTDB taxonomy): domain Bacteria; phylum Myxococcota_A; class Polyangia; order Polyangiales; family Polyangiaceae; genus Palsa-1150. The sequence goes on along the minus strand of JALYHX010000474.1, from coordinate 4,754 downwards.
ACGGGAGGACGCCTCTCGACGCGCGCGCGTGAGCTTGTCGTAGAACTCCGGGTCTTCGAAGTAGGAGAGGTCGAGGCCGAGCGCCTTCTCGAGGATCGTGACGTTGATGTCGATACCGAGTCGAGCGCCGAGGACGTTTCGGACGAGGCTGAGGCCCCGCTGGACCGTCGCCAGCATGACCATCAGACCGAGCTCGACGAGGACCCATCGAAGCGTCCCCTCCCGCGAGTGAGCGACGACCGCGTCGACGATCCGCTTGCCCGAATACGCGACGCCCAGAGGGACGACCGCACCGAAGAGCGTCAGACTCCCCAAGGCAATGGTCATTCCGTGCGACGATCGCCACACCAGGCGTAGCGTCATGCCCGTGTGGTTGAGACTCTCGCGGACCTGTACGATGAGCGAACGCTTCGGCGTACTGCGTTCGACCGGAGGTGGCGACACGCAGGCACCGTACGCGTCGTGCCGCTCCACCGCTACTTAGGAACGCGACGCCTTCTCGGCGGCTTCACGCGATCCGTGCGCCATCTCCCTCTGCGTCGAACACCATGACCTGTTGCGCGTCAATGGCCACACGCACGTCATCGCCCCGCCGGTGTTCATCGAATCCCCGGCCGATCGCACGCAGATCGTGTTCGCTCACCCGCACGACGACGTGGGTGGAAGCGCCGAGGGGCTCGACGGCGATCACTTTGCCGGATTCACCCGCGTCACCGAGGGCAACGTGCTCCGGACGTACCCCAAGCTGGATGAGCCGCGGAAGACTGCCCGGTGGTTTCGGGAGGCGAAAGGGTCCCGCGACGATCGTGTCCGCCTCGACCCTTGCTCCAAGGAAGTTCATCCGCGGCGAGCCGAGGAACGCTGCCACGAACGAGGTTGCGGGCCGCTCGTACACTTCGCGCGGCGTGCCGAGTTGCAGGAGCCTGCCCGCACGCATCACGGCGATCCGGTCTGCGAGCGTCATCGCCTCGACATGGTCGTGGGTCACGTAAAGCGCGGTGGCATCGAGGCGCCTGACGAGCTCGCCAATTTCGAGCCGGATGTCCTCGCGAAGCGAGGCATCGAGACTCGAGAGCGGCTCGTCGAAGAGAAACACGCGCGGCTTGCGGACGATGGCGCGGCCCATAGCGACGCGCTGGCGTTCTCCGCCAGAAAGCTCCCCGGGTCGTCGATCCAGGAGCGGCTCGATGCGCAACAATGCCGCTGCATCGCGTACCGCCCGAGCGCGCTGGTCGCGCGAAGCGCCGCGCATCTTGAGCGGGAATTCCATTATTTCGCGCGCGGTCATCTGGGGATAGAGCGCGTAGCCCTGGAAAACCATTGCAACGTCACGGTCCTGCGGAGGGACCCCGGTCATCGAGCGACCGGCGATCGCCACGCTTCCTGCGTCCGGCTGCTCGAGCCCCGCAACGACTCGGAGCATCGTCGACTTTCCGCACCCGCTGGGACCCACGACGACGACGATCTCACCTCGCCCGACGGACAGCGTGATTCTGTCGAGCCCCACCGACCCATCTTGCCGCAGTCGCCTGGGACGTGCTGCGTCGCCTCCACCCGCGGCGAAGCGTTTGGTCACGCCTTCGAGAAGGATCTCGGGGCTATCCATGCTCACTCCGGAGGTGATTCGCGCCACCATTTCTCGGCACACGCCAGGTCCTCGCGCGTGTCGATCTCCATGTAGCCGCCATGCGTATCGACGCGGTGAAATACCGCGTCCGCTTCGATCATCTCCTGAAAGAGGTCAATGAGGTAAGCACGGGCAAATGTCCGTCCTTCGCGCCACGTCTTGCCCGACCATCGGCCCTGCGCCTCGTCGAACGCACCGCTGAGATCCCGAGCTCCGTCGCGCGTGAATTTCGCGACACCTATGAATTCGCCGCTCGCGGCGTCGGACAGGATCCGCCGCGACAGCTCGACAACACGCGTTCCGTCGGCCCGCATTTTCTCAGCGTCGGTCTCGGGGTGTTGGGAACGGTCTACGTAGCGGCGACGCCAGTCTGTGTCGCAGACAACGACTTTGTCATGGGGCGACGCCACGAGCTTCGTCACTGCCGAGCCGCGGTACACGATGTCGGCGTAGGTCGACACGAAGCCGCCGGCAAGATGCTCCCTCGCGCAGAACAGCGACGCCAAGATGTTGTTCCGCTCCCAGTCGTGATTGAAGGCGTACGTGAACTCCGGGTAGCGCGCTCGCACGACGTCGGCCCGGTAGCCGCAAATGAAGACGACGTCCTCGCGCGCGAAGCCGGCAGAGGCGAGCGCATCGAGGATCCATTCGAGCATCGGGCGGCCCATCACTGGGACGAGCGCCTTCGGTATGTCGTCGGTGTTCGGACCAAGGCGGCTGCCGCGGCCGGCGCCGATGATGATTGGGCGCATGGGCAGTGCAGTATACTCTGGGTCGACACGCCTGCGCGCGGCGCATCGCCAAGTGAGCGCCGCAAAGTGTACGCTCACCCTCATGGCGGAAATCGTCCTCGGTATCATCACGGACTTGCACTTTGGCCCCGAGGCGCGATTTGACGGAAAACTCCGCAAGCTTACGCACCGAGCAGCCGACCTGACGCGCGATTTCGTGCGCCAGATGAACGATGACGTGAATCCCCATCTCGTCATCAACCTCGGCGACGACATCGAGGACGAATCGCGCCAGGCAGATCTCGCCCGCTATGCCGAATGCCAGGCGATCCTGCGCGGCGTGCGAGCGCCCGTCGTCAATGTGGCGGGTAACCACGACATGATTCATCTCAATCGGGACGACTTGAATCACGCGTGGCGGCGCAGCGGACCGCTCTACTACTCATTCGACCATGCCGGGTGGCACTTCATCGTGCTTCACACGATCGAGAAGAAGGACGTCGAGATTCGCATTCCCGAACCGCAGCTCGCGTGGCTACGCACCGACCTCGCGTCGAGCAACGCTCCGACGGTGGTGCTGATGCATCATTCGGCAAGCGAACAGTCGCTCGACGACTCGCGTTGGTGGCCGGGTCGCGCGCACGTCGCCCTGGTCAGGGAGCGGGTCGAGCTGCGACGCAGTTTCGAAGGCAGCGGCCGCGTCCGCGCGGTCTTCAATGGACACCTGCATTGGAACCATTTCGATTTGATCTCGGGCATTCCGTACATTACAGTGCAAAGCCTCATCGAAAACATCGACGATGACGCACCCGGCCGCGCAGCCGCGGCCCACGCGGTCGTTCGTCTCACGGATAGACGTATGATAGTCCGCGTCCGTGGTAACGATCCCTCGCGCTACCAGGTCGAGTGGTGACGGGTAGAAATCGCCCGATCGCGGTGTTGCTCTTTTCGTGCGCGTGTCGCCACGCCTCGGCCACCGATCGTCGCAACCCCGAACCAGCCCCGACTTCGACCCAGACATCGACTTCAATTCAGACTTCGACCCAGACATCGACCCCCTTCCCGTTTGGCGCTCCGGCCCCGGTCGTTCGATATACTTGCCCGACAATTCTCACTGGTGGGGCGTTTCGCGCGTTCCTCGCCGCCGCGGACACGCACGTGGCCTTCATCGACGGCAATGACCTACTTGCGCTCGCCAATCGATCTCCAACGGGTGCTCTACCGCCAACCTATGCTCCATCGGACTTGGTGGATCTACGTGACGGGACCGCGCGCTCGCCGTCGGAGTGCGAGTCTGCGCATGCATGCCTGCGCCGTGACGCAGCGGTCGCCCTGCATCGCATGCTGGACCAAATGCGGGCTGAGGGGATGCATGGGCACATTCAGTCCGCGTTTCGCGGCTTCGGGACCCAATGCTGGGTATTCGCTGCGTGGGCCCGTCAAGCACGCGGCGGATTTTGCGAGGCGACGGAACAGAGTGCGCTCCCGGGCCACAGCCAACATCAGCTCGGCACGACACTCGATCTCTTCACGAGCGAATGGGCGGAGGCAGGGGCCAAAACGGGCCTGGGCGTCTTCCGAAATGGGTTCGGCTGCACGCAAGGAGGCAAGTGGTTCGACGAGCACGCGTGGCGTTACGGGTTCGTCGTGCCTTACCCGATTGACCCCGACGATCGGAAAGACGGATCGCGCTGCCTGCCGCGTTGGGATCGCGCAATTCCTGTCAACCCAAAGACGGGCTACAAGAGCGAGCCCTGGCATTTGCGTTTCGTCGGCATCGACGCGGCGACTCGCTATCACGAGGCGTGGCTTGCAAGCGAGCCGGGCACACCCGGCGAAATCACGCTCGAACAGTGGCTGCGCGCGCGACGGGGCCTGGCTGGCGATGCTGAGATCCCAGTGTGCGACGGATGCAGCTGCGGCGCGTGCGCGACCCTCGCCGAGGACAGCGACAAGGCGCCATGTGGCAACGCGTCGTTGCGGCTCGACGCGGATGGGAGAGTCGCCGCCCCCGTCGAGAGCGCGCAACTCGTCGACGCCCACACGCTGCCGACCAAGGATGGTGCAGTCCTCGTCGAGGTGAAGGTCCACGCGCCCGCGCACACCCCGACCCAAACGCCAATTATGACCGCGGATGGACCCACCTATCACGAAGGGGATACGTTCGAGGCCTTGGCTCCGTATCCGGATTCCAAGCCGCATCACTATGGCAACCTCCCGGGTGCCTGGCGAGTGGCTGTAGAGCCGTCCCCCCCAGGGCCGATGCGCTGGCCATGGCGTGCGTCCCTCGCGAAGCCGGAGCTCGCAGCCACATGGAACCGCGCCAACGTCCTCCTGCCGGCGAAAGCCGGAGACGCGATCGTGCAGATACGCATCTACCTACCGCGTGGCGCGGC
>JALYHX010000473.1 GCA_030776305.1 Myxococcota bacterium | reverse complement strand
GGATGGTGCCTGCCGTGAAGCTCCGTGTCTTGGCGATGTGGGCGATGAGATCGTAGAACGAGAAGTGCATCTCGGGTCCGGCGTCGGGGTCTCCGGCGAGCTCCCCGTTGAGGATCGACCGCAGGCGCAGATGAACGCGGCCACCTCGGAAGGCGTCGCCAAGCTCGTCCGGCGTCACCGCGAAAGGCGCAAACGCCGTCGCCGGCTTCGAAGCGAAGAAACCGAAACCCTTCGCGAGCTCGGCCGGGACGAGGTTGCGAAACGTGACGTCATTCAGAAGAACGACGAGCTTCACGAACGATGCAGCGCCGCTCCCGCTCGTCGAACGCGGCACGTCCCCGAGGATGACACCGATCTCCGCTTCGAAGTCACAACCCAGGTTCACGTCACCCACTTCGATGGGCGCGCGACAACCGCGCATCTCGCTCGTACCTCCTTGATAGACGAGCGGGTCGGTCGCGAGCGTCTCGGGCGGCTCGGCTCCGCGCGCTCTCCGTACGAGGATGATGTGATTGATGTACGCCGAGGCGTCGACCCACTCGTACGGCCTGGGAATCGGCGCGCGTACGCGGGTGAAGTTGATCGGGTGCGATGCGATGCGACCGGCGTCGATCTCTGCCGCGAGCGCACGCAGCCGCGGCTCCATCTCGTCCCAACGGTCGATCGCGGCCTGCATGTGCGGCGCGATCTCCTTCGCCGAGGCGGCCCGATCGCCGTCTCGATGCGCGATGGCGAGCTCCCCGTCTCGCGTTCCGTTCTCGAACGTCACTAGGCGCATCAAGCCGCCCGACGCAAGAGATACTCGAGGCCGGACGCAATCGGCTGCCGGCAATCGAAACGGACCTCGAGCTCCTCCAATTCTGCGCGCAAGGCTCGTGTGGTCGCACCCTTTTCACCCGCTTTGAGAAGACTTTCGAGCAAGTTCCAGCGCAGGAGCCACTCGTCCGGATATTCTCGAACGAGAACATCGACGAGGCGTGGAAACTCGGCGCGCATGCTCTGCGCACCCCCGCGGTGTGCGCGCTCGGCTTCCGTGTACAGAGACCGCAGACGTTGCTCGCGGCCTTCGAATGTTCGTGGTCGCGGAATGCGGACCGACGAGAAGACAGTTTCAGGATGATACGCCACGTCGACCGAGCCCGCGTGGGCTGTCACTGGACGCCCGGCAGCCAGAAGAACGTGGTGCTGCAGGGAGATGGCCGGCCGACCCGGGAGCACCAGGCGAACATCGTTCATGTGGATACGCGCCAATCGACCGTCCGGCGCGCGAACGATCCGTTCGACGCGGCCGTGCACCAACGCGCCACTTGCGAACCGAAACGAATGGCGACCTGTCGTCGCATCGCGGCACGTTTCGAGCGTTCGGTCTCCCGCGAGTTCGAGACCCCCGCCATCGGCCAAGTCTCCGGTCAGCACGACACAGCCAAGCGGTTGGCGCACCCCTTCATCCGCCCCGATGATGCCATCCCGGGCAAAAGCCGTGGGGCCTTCGAACGACAACCACGACGGGACCCTCGACGTCGGACCCGCCTCACGGAGCCGACCGATCACTTGCGCCCCGGACGAGAAGTGCACGGTCGCCACCTCGCAGCTCCGCACGGCCCGTTCGAGCGCAACCTCGCCGCCGATTTCGACCGCAAGCGCCCGCGCCGCGCGATCGAGGACGTCGTGCAGCGCCTCGAATGACGACACGACGAACAACTGAGGCTGGGGACGCGTGATGTCGTATGCGACGTCCATGCTGCGTTCGTCGAGGGGCAGCTTGCGAACATCCGGCGCATGGCAGGAGTGGCTTTCCCCGAGAGACGACAGCAGGCCGGCGCCGTAAATCTTGTAGTCGTCGGTGCGGCCGACGAGGCCATACTCCGCGGTCCACCAGTAGAGCCGTGAGAGTCGCGTCACTTCGCTCGGCGAAGCCGCGGCTGCGAGCGCTGCGTCGAGTTCGGCCTCTGCGAGCGCCACCGCGCTGGCGTCTCGACTCGGGTCTTCTTTAATCTCGCTGAGGAGATAAAACGCCTGGTACACGCGCTGCTCTTCGGGAAGCGTAAAGGCCTTCCGCGCGAGGTCGCCGAAGCGACGCACGTAGGCGGAGAACGTGGGGTCTGGGAGAATCGGCGCGTGCCCCGCCGCCTCGTGGATGATGTCCGGCGCCGGGGTGTACACGAGGTGCTCGCGCGTGCGAATGGCGGCGGCAATCGGCAGAATCCCGTGTGCCTGAAACTCCTGAAACGCGCGAGGAGGAATGAACCCGTCGACGCATGCTGCGCCCCAGCCAAAGCGCGACAGCTTCTCGTTCATCTCGGCGATGCTCGGAATCCGCTCGACCGAAATGCCCGTCGCGGCGAGGCCGTCGCGATACGCGGCGTGTGCGCTATCGACGAGACGCGAATACGTTTGCAGGAGCACGAAACGCCACACGGCCTGATCGACCGCGCTGTATTGCTCATAATCTTGCTCGACGACGAAGCGCCGCAGGTGCGGAGGAACTTCCCGTGTCCCAATGCCCATACGAGAGTTTAGCGCTCCGCTTTGGCATCGGCGAGCCGTCGGCGACAGGCTCTGCCTCCGTTGTGCCGGACTTGCTCGTCGGCGACGACGGTGCGGTCTTTTGACGTCCGCATCGTTGACGGCGAGGATCCCTTCGCAGTCGCCGCTCGCGACTCCGCCAGGCGTTGGCGCTTTGTCCCGGCCACCCGCTCCGGAAGAGCATAAGAAAAGCAAGGCACTGGGGTAGACGAAGGGGAGCAACGACAGCGCGGAAGTGGGCCGTGCAAAGGGTCGCCGAGTGAGGGGGTGTCTGCAACGCAAACCGTCTGATCGGCGTCCGCCGACGCTGGGGAGTCTACTTGAATGCCGCGCTGTTCTCCTTGAACCAGGCCTCGATGGTGCGCCCCTTGCGACCGGTAACCTGTTCGAACTCCTGTGACACGAAGGCCGTCCTACCCCCCTTGGTCTCAGCGTGGACCGCCAGAAGCCCGTCAACCAGCCACGCGGGCATGCCGTTGCGCAGCATCGCGTGCTTCGCCGCCTCGGCTGGCACGTCGACGTGCTTCACCGGCTTGCCAATGACCTTGGCGAGAATGTCGCACTGCTGCTGGAAACTCAGCGCCTCCGGCCCGGTGAGCGTGTACGCCTTGCCCTCATGGCCGCCCTGGGTCAGCGCGACGACGCCGACTTCTGCGATGTCCTTGGGGTCAATCGGGGCGATCTTGCCGTCGCCGGTCGGCGCATGAACCGCGCCGTCTTTCTTTACCGAACCGGCGTTGTGCAGCCAGTTGCTCATGAACATGCCGGGCCGCAGGTGCGTCCACGCCAGGCCGGAGTCTTCCAACGCCGTCTCGCCGTCGCGGTGCATCTTCGCGATCGACAGCGGCGCCTCGGCGTCGGCGCCGATCACCGAGACTTTTACGACTTGCTTAGCGCCCGCCTTCTTCGCCACCTCAACGACGACCTCGTGATGCCGGGCGAGCTCGGGCGACGCGGCAGGCACGAAGAAGATCTTCTCGACACCCCTCATCGCCGGCTCGAGCGACTCGGCTTTGGTGCAGTCGCCCTGAACGAACTCCCCGCCAGCGAGCGTCTTTGCCTTCTCGGGTGAGCGGGAGAGCACCTTGAAGCGCTCCTTCCTTACGGCGAGCTCTTTGACCACTTCCCTGCCGATGTTGCCGGTGGCTCCGATGACCAGAATCATGTGCGCTCCTCGTGTTGGGTTGAGTTGAGGTTGGAGTCCAGGCTCACTTGACGATCGACCATTGCGGCGTGTCTCCCGCCTCTTCGTCCACTGGCTCGAGGAACATTCGGCCCCAGCGCATCAGACCATCGTTCACGCCGAAGATGAAGACGCCGCGCATCAGGTGCTGAACGCCATCGCGACGCGTCCCCGTCATCTCCCATTCCGTCCACGCGGCGTTGCCGTCGCGCGTCGAACGCACCACCCGCACCGCGATATCCGGGACCGCACCGAAGATCTGGGTCCAGTTGCGACGCACCTGCTCGTTGCCGCGGAACGAGCGCCGGGGATGGACGGGGGCATCGAGCACGTAGTCGTCGGCGAAGCACGACACGACTCCGTCGATGTCGTGAGCGTTCGTCACGCGGATCAGGCGCTCGACAGCGGCCATCGGGTCTTCGTTCGTGCTTGTCATCGCGGCTCCCTCGGTTAAACTGCAGCTGGCTGTAACGAATACATATCTATGTAACTAAATGCCCCGAGTCAAGAAGAAGCGACCATACGACGCGCGCGGCCGCATGGAGCAAGCGCGACAAAGCCGAGACACCGTGATCGAAGTCGCGCGCCGAGCGTTCCTGGAGCACGGATACGCGGCCACGACGATCTCCACGGTGGCGCAAGAGGCCGGCGTGTCCGTCGAGACGGTCTACAAAGGCTTCGGGGGAAAGGTTGGCCTCGTGCGCGCGATCTACGAGCGCGGCCTGGCCGGGCGCGGTCCAGAGCCAGCGCCCCACCGATCCGACTCCATGAGCGCACAGGAGACCGATCCGCACGTGATCGTCCGGAACTGGGGCGCTCTCTCTGCCGAAGTCTCGCCGCTCGTATCGCCGATCTTGCTCCTCGTCCGCGCAGCGGCTGCGCTGGACCCCGACCTCGCGGCGCTCCTTCGCGAGAGCGACGAGGCTCGGCTCACGCGAATGGGGCAGAACGCGCGCGTCCTCGCGAAGCGGGGATTCTTGCGCGCGGGCGTCACCATCGACCGCGCCGCCCAGATCATGTGGGCGTATTCATCGCCAGAGCTCTATGACCTGTTCGTCGTTCGGCGTGGCTGGACGCCGCAGCAGCTCGGCGAGTTCGTCGCGAGCGCGCTTGCAGCGGCGCTGCTCCCGATGCAGTGACCTCGCCGAATAGGGACGGCATCTCGTGCGCATGTTCGTCTCGCGTTCGAGTCCGTCCACCCCGCCAACGTACGAGAATGAAACGCCAAGGGCGCCGCGCTCTTGCGCTGTTCCGGGTGCAATGGAGCATATCCTTGTCGATATGAAACAGTTCCTTGTCAGGACACGACGACTGTGCACGTCACGCTCGCACCAGGGGAGCGGGTGCGCGGTCCCTTCGTTACCGGCCCGACGCCGACGAGGTTGACGGAGACGTCGTCGGCCGCTGCAACGGCGCGTTCATTTCCTCCAGGCGCGCCGTCTGCGACGACGGTCGCCCCGTCGACAGCGACGAGCGCGCCCTCACGACGAGAGAAGGATTCGTCAGCAGCTCTCAGACCGTCGTCGGTGGCACCGACGGGCCCGTCACGAGCTCCCCCGGCCCCGTCAGCAGCTCCGAGTGCGGCCGCGGCGACAGCGATGCGGGTGCTCGCAGCAACGAGGCTCCTGTCTGCAGGTGTAAGGCCGGCCTCCTTCGCAGCAAGGGCCCTGTCATTCGCAGCGCGCCACCTGTCAATCGCTGTGAGGGCCCTGTCATTCGCAGTGCGCCACCTGTCAATCGCTGTGAGGCCTCTGTCATTCGCAGTGAGGCCGGCGTCAGCGATTGCGAGCCGTCTCACCGCGAATGCGGCACCCTTTGCATTGAATGCGAGAGCCCTCACAGCGAATGACGACGTCCGATCAGCGATTGCCAGCCGCCTCACCGCGAATGCGGCACCCTTTGCATTGAATGCGAGAGCCCTCACAGCGAATGACGACGCACGATCAGCGATTGCCTGCCGCCTCACCGCGAATGTGGCACCCTTTGCATTGAATGCGAGAGCCCTCACAGCGAATGACGACGCACGATCAGCGATTGCCAGCCGCGTCACCGCGAAATGATGAGCGATTCATCAGCGCACCCGGCGCCGCGCAGCGAGGACAGTACGAGGCGCGCGAGCAGCAAGGCGAAGAACCCTCCTTCGAGGAACCGCACGTGGAGCACGGTTCGGTACACACTGGGATCCGACGTGGAGACATGCGAACGAGAAAAAGAAAGCGAACGCGAGAATGCATGCGGGTACGAAGACAGGCGAGGCGGACGATTCCATTCGGCATGCCCCCCGCCGGCGTCGTGGGGGACGCAACCGCGACGGTGAACGGCACCACAATCAACGATTCGAACTATGTCTCCATGCCGTATTCAAAAAAGCGTGGACCTCGGTGGCTCGATGCCGCCTCACCCGCCGAGAGTGCCGTGCGCCGGTCCGGGCTCTCGGGCGCTCGACAACCAAACGAGACTCGCATACTGGGCGCGACGACACTTTCGGCAGCGATTGATCCGCTGCATATAGGGACTCCTATACTGGCACGAATGCAGCGTGAACCCTGGGCGAGAGCCCGCAGAAACACCGCTGTGCTTGCGGCCTACATGACCGTCGCGGTTGGCTACACGTTTCCCCTCATCACGAGGTTCACAACGTACTTTCCGGGCGGAAGGGACGACAAGGACGTCTTCGGGTTCATCTGGAACAATTGGTGGACGTACCACGCGCTGACGAATCTTCACGTAAAGCCCTATCTGACCGACTACATCTATTACCCGCATCAGCTCGATCTCCGCTTGCACACGTTTGGCTTGCTCTACGGGCTGCTCTCGCTGCCGGCCATCCCGCTATTGGGACCGGTCGGCGTCTTGAATGCCCAAATCCTTCTCACGATCGTGCTCAACGGGTATTGCTGTTTTCGCCTCAGCCGCTACTTGACCGGGGACGATGCGATCGGCTTCATCTCCGGACTCCTCGTGGCGTCGGTTCCGGCGATCAACTTTCACCTCGATGTGGGGCGGCCGAGCTGTGCGGCCCTGTGGCCGGCCATCTGCGTCCTCTTCTTTGGGCTTCGATTGCTCGATGGTCCCACGCCGCGTCTCGCGGCGGCCCTCACCGCCGCCATCGTCGCGACGCTCCTGGCAGACCAGCAGATCACGCTGTTCGGCGCATTGTGGCTGGTCGTCTTCGCCGTGTACGCGGTGCGCGAGCGTCGAGCGGCTCTTGTGGATTCCCGCTTCTTGCGCTGCTGCATCGCCGTCGTGCTGATTTCGGCGGTTCCCGCCTACTTGCTTTACTATCGGCCGTTGACCCGCGATCTCGGCTACACGGTCCCGGGGGCAATCGAGGCGTACAACTACAGTATGAGACTCGGGGACCTGCTCGATCCTCGTATCACGTGGCAAATCTACGGTCTCGTTCTACCCGCCGGACTCCTGGCCGGCCTCCTCCTGTTGCGCCGACAACCGCGGCTGTGGCCCTGGGTTCTCGGCGCCCTCGCGTTCGTCGTCCTGACGCTCGGCCCCGTGATTCATGGCACACGGATCCCGCTGCCGTTTGCATTGATCCGCAAGCTGCCAAGCCTGGAGCATTTCCGAACTCCCTACCGTTTCCAGATTCCTGCAGTCCTGGGAATGGCGACTGCCACCGGTCTCGTCATCGCGCGGCTCACCGAAAGGGTTCATGCTCGACGCAAGGCCATTCTCGGTGGCTGCGCGCTCGTCATCCTCGCTGACCTGGTTGCCCATCGGCTTGCGTACGGGTTTCGGCTTCAGACCATGCCCCAGGAGCCGCTCTACGCTCGAATCGCCGCTGATCCCCGAGATTGCCTCGTTCTCGAGGTTCCCCTCGGGGTTCGCACGGGGACCGACCGCATCGGTCCCGGCGAAGAGTTGACCTTTTATCAGCCAGTGCATCGGAAACGACTCGTCAACGGCTTCGCGGCGCGCGTGCCGCTCGTGGCGCTGGAGTATTATCGGCAGTCGCCCGCGCTGATGTTTCTCGCCGGTGCGACGCCGCCACCGGGTGACCTGCAAGCCGACCTGCGGCATCGGCTGAGCGAACTGCGCGTCGGTTACGTGGTGGTCCACCCGGAGATGGTGGCCAGCGACCGCTTGCCTGAAATACTGGATCTTCTCCGACATACGGGCGAGCTCACGCCGCTGAACGCTTCGCAATCGCTCATCGCGTTTCAACGCAATTGGCCACCCGACACCTGATATGTCCTCTTCCTCTCGTCAATTGAGATGGACAGAGCGTTTCGAGCAACGCCGTTGCCACGCGAGTCGGTCGGTGCGACAAGGACCGGCGCCTCGCATGGACGTTCCGATTTCAACGCAACTCCGTCTCGCGCTCGCGATGCTGGGCGCCGTAGCCGCGGCGCTCGGCGGGTGTAAGAAGAAGTCGCCCGAAGGAAGCGCCGGTACGGCGGCCCTGCTGGACCCCGATGGGGGCGGCGAGATCGTCGCAATCGCCGGTCCTGACGGAGGAGCCAGAGCGGGGATGGCCGATCCGATCCTGCACGCGCTCGCGCTCATCACGCCGGTGATGAACGTGCCCGAGTGGCCGCCGCGCAACCCGTCCACGGCGAGCGACGAGCGCAAGAGCGCCCTGCGGCTCGGTTATCTACGCAAGGGCGGCACGGTCACGGTGAAACCGCAATTGGTGAAGAAGTCGAACTGCCCGGAAGGCTGGTACGAATTGCTTCCTCCGCCCGAGAGCCCACCCGGGACCGCCGGCGGGTTCGTCTGCGCGAAGGACGCCACGCTCGACCCCAATGACAAGGAGCTCACCAAGTCGCCTCACGCGCCAAACTTGGCCGGGCCGCTGCCTTACGATTACGGCCTGAATCTCGTCGACGGCGCGCCCCTCTACCGCCGCCCGCCACTGCGTCGTGAGCGCAAGCAGTACGAACGCGGCCTCGCGGTGGGGCGTGCGTACCGCAAGGACGACGACGGCGCGCCCGCCCCCGAGGTGGCGACGTCACATGAGGACGGCAACACCGCCTGGTACCTGACGCACAAGGTCCCATCGCAGATCTCGATGGACGATCTGAAGGGCGAGACGTCACTCATCGTGGAGCGCATGGTCAAGGGGTTCTACCTGGGTCTGGACACGGAGGTCCACGCCTTCGCCGGCAGCTTCTGGCGGACGACCCGCGGCATGTTCGTGGCGAAAGAGCACGTGTTGGTGCACGACCCGAAGGTCGAGTTCGAGGGCGTGTGGCTCGATGCGGCCGGGGCGACGGGCGAGACGCACCATCTACCTCTCGGGTGGATCACCAACCCGCACCAGTGGAAATACACCCTCGACGATTCCAAGATGCACCGACACGAGCACGTCGACCGCTTCACGGTCGTCCAGCTCACGGGCAAAAAGCAGGTCGTCGACGACAAATCGTACTGGGAGACGGCCGAGGGCTGGTGGATGCGCGCGATGGACGGCACCGTGACCAACCCTCGGCCCCCACCCAAGAACCTCGCGTCCGGCGAGCGATGGATCGACGTGAACCTCGGGCTGGAGAGCCTCGTCGCGTTCGAGGGCGAAAAGCCGGTGTTCGCGACGATCATCTCGAGCGGTCGCCACGACGACGACCCTGCCAAGGACCACCACACGCGATCCGGCGAGTTCCGTATTCGCGAGAAGCACATCGCGGCGACGATGGACAACGACACCGCGACCGACGGGCCGTACTCGATCGAGGATGTGCCGTGGATCATGTACTTCGACGGGAGCACGGCGCTTCACGGTGCATTCTGGCACTCACGATTCGGCCACGAGCGTAGCCACGGATGCGTGAACATGACGCCGCACGACGCCCACGAGTTGTTCGGCTGGGTGGGCCCCAAGCTGCCCGACGGCTGGCACGGCGTCCGCGCAACGGACGCGAATCCGGGGACGCGCGTCATCGTGCACGACGACGGCAAGACCGCCGAGGAATCGAAGAAGGACGACGACGCCAAGAACGCCGCCAATAGCCCGGCGCCGAAGGACGATTCGTCTCGGCATTAGCTGCTTTGGCGTCGCGCCCTCGACGTTCGGCAACTGCCAATTTCCGCGGAGGTGTCCCCCGCGTGACGCTCATGAAGTGGACTGTCCGTCTACCGAGAGGTCCGTGAAACGCTCCCATGGGCCTGCAACCTGGCATACACGGTCAGCCACTGGTCTGGCATAAGGACGTTCTCGTCAGCTCAAATCTGGCAACGGCATGCCAAAATCGGGCTTGCCCCGCTCGCCGAGCACCCACCGATAAACCTCGAGCACCTGAGCGGCCTTCGCGTCCCACGTGAAGTTCCGGAACACACGGGCACGGGCACACGCCCCCATTTGGCGAATGCGAGAAGGATCGGACGCCAGTTCGTCGAGCGCGGCTCGAAGGGCGTCGACGATTTGGGCGCGCGATCCCATCGGCAAACGCAGACCCGCGCTTTGTGAAACGAGCTCGCCGGGGCCGCCATAGTCCATAACGATCGGCACGAGTCCCAGCGCCATTGACTCCAGGACGACGCCGCCCCCAAATTCGCGGATGCTCGGGAATGCGAAAACGTCCGACGCAGCCAGCCGATCCTGAAGCGTCGTGTGGTCGACCCATCCGGCGAAGATGCTCGCGGGGAGCCCTTCCCGTTCGGCGAGCGCTCGAAGAGCCGCGGCCTGCTGACCGTCCCCGATGAGGTCGAGCTTCACGCGCCCGGCCCGCACGAGCGGCGCTGCGGCCTCGATGAGCATGTCGGCGCCCTTGAACAGGGTGAATCGACCCACGAAGGCGACCTTGAGGGGTAGCGTGACTGGCCCCACCTTCTCGTGCGTGAATCGGCCGGGATCGATGGCGTTCTCCGGGATGTAGACCGTCTTGTCCTGAAAAGACGGGTCGATCTGCCGGCGCGTCTCGAGCGAGCCTGTGATGATGGCCGAGGCAAAGCGCCGCGTTCGCCGGTAGCCGGGGAGGAGCTTATAGGCACCGCGAACATAGCTCAGCCATTCGCGCTCTTGGAGCAGCGCATAGTCGAAGCCTTTCGGCCATGGCAAGCCTCCGTTGAGGGGTCCGATGACGAAGGGCACGCCGTGCTGCGCGCACTTCGCGGCAAGAAGGCTGGGCGAAGCAGGCGTGAGCGGCGTGAGGCGATGGACGACATCCCACTCGTGCGCTCGAATACGGGGGCCGAGCCTCCGCCAAAGGAGGTGCTCAAAGTAATAGTACGGGAATGTACCGAGCGCCGTGAATATGGTCCTTCCCCCCCCGGTGCGGCCGGTCAGCGCGTCGGCCACTCGATAGAGTGGTCGCTCCAGAGACGCCGTATCGATCGTAGTGAGGCGTTCGGGCGCTGCGCCCGTCCTGAGGATGTTCTCGCGATTGCGTGCGTGTGTGACGAGATGACCGTCGACGAGCTTCGACAGCGCATGCCAGTGGGACCAGCCGACGAGCGGCACACTGACCCAGTCGGGATTCGCGAGCTCCGCGATGATCAAGACCCGAGGGCGCTTTGTGAGCGAGATTGGGGTGGCGGCGGTCGACGCAACAGAAGCAAGGTCGCTCATCGAGGGGGCTCTGCAGAATTGAGGTGCGCGCGTCCGGCGTCAAGGGCGTTGACAATCACCCCGTCGCCCGAGAGCGTGTAGACAATGCCAGGGCGATCCGATAGACCAAGCGTCTGCCCAGCACGTGGCGCCGGCGTTCGGGGAGATGACCCGCTCAAAGTTCAACGTACAGCGGCACACGACGACCTGCGATCACGCAACGATACATCGACGAAGCGGAGGCCTTCGAAGACGTGCGCTTCGGCGAAGCGTTCCCCACCGTCGCGCTCGCTACCTCGTAGGTGAGGTGAGTTTCGGCTTTTTGGCCAGCATCACGGCCAGCGACGCCCGTTTTTCTGGCGATGTGCTGTGTCCCCAGGGGGAGTCGAACCCCCGTTAGCGACGTGAAAAGCCGCGGTCCTGGGCCTCTAGACGATGGGGACGATGACGCGACGGCTAATACCCGTGCGATCCCGGATTGTCCAGCACGCCTCAGCCACCCACTGCCAAGGCGCTCACCCCGGCCGAGGGCAAAATGAGACGCAAACGCGTTCCGCCTCCCGCCGGCCGCTCCGCTTCGATGCGACCGCCCAGCTCCTCGACGATGCGTTTCGATATCGCCAGGCCCAATCGGTTCCCACCACCCAGAGACCCACGATTCGCGAGCGGATCGAATAGGACGGCCAGACTCTGCTCCGGAATCGGAATCCCATTGTCCTCGACCTCCAGACACACGCAGGTTGCCCGCGGGAACAATCGCACGGTCACGAGGTTGTCGGCTCGGCGCTGCGACCAGCCGGGTGGAGGACCACTTTCGCTCGGAAACGACTGAAGCGCGTTGATGAGGAGATTGAGGACCACCTGCCCGAGCGCAGCACTCGACCCCAATACGGGTGGCACCGACTTGACGTCGACCTTCATTTGAGCGCGCGCGCGGAATTCGCCTCGCAGAAGCTGGAGTGTCAATCGGATCACGTCGTCGAGGCCGACCCTCTCGTCGATGGATTCGCGCTCGCGAATGGGAAGATCGATACCGCGCAAGAGGGCCAGTATGCGGCCGGCGAAGAGCCGCGCGTTTGCGAGTTGTCCTTCCGCGGCCTCGATCTCTGCGCGCGCCATCTTCGCGGGGCCGCCGAGCGCCGTGAGCATCGTGTTCACCGTTGCGATTCCATGACGCGTCGCGGACAGCGCCTCGTTGAGGTGTCCGATCGGACGCGTCAGCTCGCGCCCGATGCTCGCAGCGACGACACCGATCGCGTACACAC
>JALYHX010000472.1 GCA_030776305.1 Myxococcota bacterium | reverse complement strand
CTGGACTCTGGCGGCGAACCATGGATTGCGCGCGGGGCTATCGTCGCACGCAGTCCCCCGGGCGCTCTGTATCGCCATTGCCGCGCTCATCGCGGCGACTGCGGTGCGGCAATCAATCATGATGCTGGTGTCCGCACGACGCTCACCGCTCTCGCGTGACGCGGTCGACGCCTGGCGGAGGCGGTCGTGATCGCGATGCTGATCGACGCGATCCGTCTCGCGTTGGGCGCCATCGCACGAAACAAGCTCCGCGCCGGGTTGACGGTGCTCGGGATCTTCATTGGCATCACCGCGGTGGTGATCGTCACCGCGGCAGCATCGACGACGACCGCCGCCGTCGGTGGCGAGATCGACAGCTTCGCCGCGAACGGTCTCTTCGTGTGGCCGCGACCGGTCCAGACGTCGGGCGCGAGGACCAAAAGCGTGGGTCGATTGACCGAGGCGGACGGCCGAGCGATCGCGCGCGAAGCGGTCAGTGTCGCGAACGTCGCCCCGTTCCTTCAGACTCAGGGCCAGGTCGTCTACGCCGACAAGAACTGGGCGACGAGCCTCATCGGGACGACGCTCACGTATCTGCCCATTCGCCGGTACACGATTGCGAAGGGAGCGAGCTGGACGGAGACCGATGAGCTTCTGAAGACGAAGGCATGCGTCATCGGCCAGACCGTTGCGACGAACCTCTTCGGGACGGAAGACGCGGTGGGGCGCACGATCCGCATCGGTCGATCTCCCTATACGGTGCTCGGGGTGCTCGCGGCGCGCGGGACCTCGCCGTTCGGCGACGATCAGGATGACCGAGTGATGATGCCCATCGGGTCCTTTCGCGCGCGGGTGATGCATACGGCTCCAGGCCGGACCGATCAACTCATCATCAGTGCGACGAGTGATCAGACCGTCAACCGCGCCAAAGCACAGATCCAGAGCATCCTTCGGCAACGCCACCGCGTGCAGCCCGGACGGGACGACTTCGACGTGAGCGCGCAAGCCGACGTGCGTGAGACGACCGATGCGATCATGGCCACGCTGTCGGCGCTCCTGCTGTCGGTCGCGGGGGTGAGTCTGCTGGTCGGTGGCATCGGGGTGATGAACATCATGCTCGTCAGTGTTGCCGAAAGGACGCGCGAGATCGGAATCCGCATGTCGATCGGCGCGCGCGAGCGGGACATTCTCGTGCAGTTTCTCATCGAGGCCATTGCGCTCGCAATGATTGGTGGCGTGCTCGGGATCCTGGCTGGCAGCGGCATCACTCTGGCGATCGGGCGCGTCCTGTCGTCGGCGATGGCGCCAAGCGCAAAGGCGCTGGGTGTCGCCGTCGCGACGAGCGTCGCCATTGGTACGACGTTCGGTTTCTTGCCCGCGTGGCGGGCTGCAAAGCTCGACCCCATCGCGGCGTTGCGGGTGGAGTGATGCGCGCGGTCCTCGATGGCTTCGAAATCGCGCTTCGGGCGATCCTTCGCAGCCCGATGCGTGCGTCGCTCACGGTGCTGGGGATCCTCATCGGCGTTGCCGCCGTGGTCACTGTGACGGCGCTCGGTTCTGGCGCGCGCGACAATGTGTCGAGGAAGATCCAAGCGATCGGCTCTAACTTCGTCATCGTATTCCCGCAGGCATCGCAGGCCTCGGGTGCGCACGGAGCGCAAGGGTCGGGCGTGCGCCTCACCGAGGACGACGGGCGAGCCATCCTCACAGAATCGACGAGCATCACGGCCGTCGCCCCGGCGCTTCATTCGATCGTCCAGATCGTTTACGGCGACCAGAATTGGTCGACAGGCTGCATCGGCACGACGCTCCCCTACTTCGAAGTCCGAAACTGGGCGGTCACGAGTGGGGCGCTCTGGGAACAGACCGACGAGCTGGTCAAGTCCAAGGTGTTGCTGCTCGGAGCGACCGTCGCAAAAACCCTCTTCGGATCCGAAGACCCCGTCGGGCGCGTCGTTCGCATCGGGCGCTATCCGTACCGCGTCATCGGTATTCTGGCGACGAAGGGGGAGGCGCCGTTCGGGGGCGATCAGGACGATACCGTGATCATGCCGTCGAGCAGTTTCCGCGCACGCGTGATGCGTACGCCCCCCGGCTTTGCCGGGGCGCTCATGGCGTCGGCACGATCCGCGGAGACGACCGATCGGGCGGTGCGTCAGATCGATGCGATCTTGCGTCAACGGCACCACATCGAAGGTGTCATGGCACCGGATTTCGTCATCCGTACGCAAAAAGAGTTCGCGGAGATGCAAGGCCGTGTCTACGGCATCTTGACGAATCTGCTCATCTTCGTCGCCGGCATCAGTCTCATGGTGGGCGGCATCGGCGTGATGAACATCATGCTGGTGAGCGTCACCGAGCGCACCCGTGAGATCGGGATTCGTATGGCCATTGGCGCCCGCGAGCGCGACATCCGAGCGCAATTTCTCATCGAGGCGGTTGCCTTGTCCGTCCTCGGGGGCCTGGCCGGAGTGGCGGTCGGCGCGCTCGCCACCGCGGCACTTCAGAGCATCCTCGAGTGGCATATGGCACTGTCAGCGACGCCCATCGCGGTGAGCATCGGAGTCAGCGCGGCGATCGGCATTGGCTTTGGCTTCTTGCCCGCGCGGCGCGCGGCGCGGCTTGACCCCATCGAAGCGCTTCGGCACGAGTGATCTGGGAGGGCAGAGCCCGCAAACGTAAGAGGGTCAATCCCCCCAGATCTGAACTGCGTACGCGCCGCTTCCCATACCAACGCTCACGACGACGCTCGCTCTGTCATCCTCGCTGAAACAGACCGCGCCCGTCTCGAGCACCACGGGACTGGGATCATCGGTGGAGTCCTGGCCGACGACGATCCCAGCGGAGTCCTTCACGAAGAGATCCAGATCTCGGATGGCATCCACCGCTTGAGCGTACACGCGGTAGCAGTGGTTTGCCTTTGCATCGAGCGAGAAGCTCTGCGGCTTGTCTCGATCGGCTTGCTCGCCCGTGACCGTCTTGCCCACGAGCTTCATTCTCGTCTGCTTCTCGCAGGCCTTTGCCATGCCGGTGACGTCGTTCGACACGTCCCTGCCCGTCGGCCTGTAGCCTTGGTGACAGAGAGCCCACGCACCGTTCATCTTGACGCTTGCTACCTTGGATGTTGGAGCCGGCGGCGGAGCGACAGAAAATGCATTCGCGGATGCAGCTGCAAGCGCGGGCGCGCTCGCTGTGGCGGCAGACGTCGAAAGGGAAGGGGAGTTCGGGGCCGCTGTGGCAGAGGATGCCGTCGTCGGCGCGGGCGCAAGCGGACGTCCGGAAGCGCACGCCTCGACGGCGAGCGCTACGCCAACCACCAGGAATGAAGGCCACCTACCCCCGGGCGTAGCGAGCGCAATCGCCGCAGGCGATTCGTCGCATCTCACGCCGGTGCATTAATGCAAATCTGGGTCGCGTGGCAAGCGCAAACAACGCGCGCTACATGCACCCCCGGTGCCGCGCGTCATCGTCGTCGATCCTCGTGCGCGCAATGATCTTGCCGTCGCCGAGGCGGTGAGCGTCCTCCGCGCGGGCGGGCTCGTCGCGCTGCCGACGGAGACCGTCTACGGTCTCGGAGCGCGCGCGCTCGATGAAGGTGCGATCGCTCGCGTTTTCAAGGCAAAGGGGCGCCCGTCGCACCACCCGCTCATCGTGCATGTCCTCGACGAAGATCAGGCGATGGCTCTGGCGGCATGCTGGCCGACCCAGGCG
>JALYHX010000471.1 GCA_030776305.1 Myxococcota bacterium | reverse complement strand
TTGCTGCACAAGGCCCGGTTGTCGAAGGTGTCGTGCGCGCGGCTTCGTTCGACCTCGAGCAGCGCGCGGTTCGCGTCGTTGCCCTCTCGCCGCCAGATTCGGACGCTGAAATGTCGCGGGTGGTTTCGAACGGGGCCGGGTTCTCGGTCCTATGGTTGGCGCGCCGTGCGGAGGTCGCGGGGCCTTCCGATGCTGCTTCATCGAGGTCCGTTCGAGATATCGGCCCGTCGACGAATATCGAAATCCCCGGGGAGCCGCGCGCGTACGCGTGGCTCGAGATGAGCGCCGTCGATACAGCGGGCAACGCGACCGGCCCGGTCCAACGTCTGACGGCAAGTTCGGGTCACGTCTCCGCGTACGACGTGCAAGCCCTTTCCAGCGCCCTACGGCCGATTCTCATCGTCGCCCGCGACGACGGCGAAACGGTAGACGGGTCGGGCGGGACACTCCTTCGCGTGCGTGCATTGGGCCATGCCGTCGAGGCGCCGCTGGCCATTGCGAGCGATGGCCTGGGGCGTGGAGCGCCGATCATCGTCGACGGTCCTCTGCCGTGGCTTTCATGGGTGGGCCCCCGTGAGCATCTCCGGCTGATCCCCCTCGATGCAAAGGGCGATGCAGTGGGTCCTGCAAGTGCCGAGGAAGGGCTCGACGACGCGCGACCACTGGTTGCGCTCCCCGCCGATGGACGAATGTTGGTGGCGGCGCCAAACGAGAGGTCGGCACAGCTACGGGTCTTTACCTGCCAGCGCTGACGATCGCTTCCGTCGCGGCGTCCTTTGGACTAGGTTCTGAAGGTGGCATCCGCCGCCCGGCACGCGCATCGGGCCCATAGCTCAATCGGTCAGAGCCCCCGGCTCATAACCGGGCTGTTCCTGGTTCGAACCCAGGTGGGCCCACCGGGCCCACCTAAAGTCATGAGGTCGGGCCCACCGGACCCACCTGCAATCACGAGGGGCGGGCCCACAGGCCCCTCGAACGTCGCCTCTTGTCCGCGCGTGCGCTATGTAGTCCACCACACGCCGTCTTCCTCGTCCCGGAGTCACGCATTGAGCATCCCCGACCAGATTCTCGCCCTCGAGAGACTCGCGCAAATCGACGCAGAATTGAAAGAACTCAACGAACAGCTTGCCCAAGAGCGGTCCACCCTCGACGGACTGCAGTCCGGCATCGTCAAGCTCGACGATAAGCTCTCCACCGATCAAGGCGCCCTGGCCACGATGGACAAAACGAGGGGCGAGCTGATTCAGGACGTTCGCAACATGAATCAGCAGCTGGATCATTCTCGCGACAAGCTTGGTCGCTCGCGCACCGAGCGAGAGGCAAATGCTGCGCAGCGGGAGCTCGAAGAGCTGCGCAAGCTGGTTCGCGATCGCGAGGAGGAAATCGGCAAGCTCACCGCCGACGCGGACGCCGCGCGTCAGCAGATCGACACGACGGAAATTGAGCACAAGAAGCTCGTAGACCAACTCGCGGCCCGGCAGGGCCACATCAGCACGAAGCTCAGCGAAGTCGATGACCTTGCCCAGCGCAAGCGCCTGGAAAGGGACGCCGCCGTAAAGGCGCTGCCACCGCAGCTCTATCGGCGCTATGACATGATCCGGTCCAAGCGCGGAACGGCGATCGCGCAGACGACCGACGGAACGTGCAAGGCATGTCACATGTCCCTTCCGCCGCAGCTCTTTCATCGACTTCGTCGCGAACCCATTCTCGAGCAATGCCCATCGTGCCATCGCCTCATCTATTTCGCGCCGCCGGGGACGGTGGTGGGGGCCTCCGCTCCGTCGGAGCGAGGCTGAACGGGCGTGCGCCCTCGCGCGTTTTCAGTCGGGTCCTTCGCAGCACGGCGGACACGCGATAGGCTGTCGTGATGTCCGCTGGGCGGGTCCCGCCGACATGAAGAGTTGTCCAATCTGCCAGCGCGTCTTTCCCGACGATGCGGGATTCTGTCCTGCAGACGGGACCGCGCTCGCCGCTGCGAGTACTGCGCCGATCGCTCTGTCGGCCGATGATGCGCGCATCGGCGCGCGTCTGTGCGCGCGCTACGAGATCCGGCGCGTTGTCGCCGATGGCGGAATGGGACGCGTCTACGAAGGTATCGACAAGCAGACGGACTCGCGCATCGCCCTCAAGGTCCTTCACGACGACGTAGCGAAGGACGAGGTCGCGCTGGAACGCTTCAAGCGTGAGTACGAGATCAGCGCACTATTGCCGCACGAGCACATCGTCAGGGTGCTCGATTTTCAGCGAGACCCGGTCCAGTCCACCTGGCTCCTCGTCATGGAGTTCCTCGATGGTGAGGAGCTGCGGTACGTGCTCAAGCGCGAGCGTGTCCTCGCTCCGGAGCGGCTCGTGCGCATGCTCTCGCAAGTGGCCATCGGCTTGGACCAGGCGCACGCACGGGGTTTCATCCATCGCGACCTCAAGCCGGACAACTTGTTTCTTTGCGGGACGCGCGAGGGCGACACGCTCAAGGTGCTCGACTTCGGGTCCGTGAAAGACCGGAGCGGCAATCGCAAAAAGTTGACGGTTCTCGGGACCACCATCGGCAGCCCCTACTACATGTCGCCTGAGCAGGCGCAAGGACTCGACACGATCGATGCTCGTGCCGACGTATTCGCGCTCGCGGCGGTGACGTACGAATGCGTGACCGGGGAGGTTCCGTTTTCAGGAAACAATGGGCCGTCGATCCTGCTCGCGATCATGACGAAGGATCCCGTGCCGCCGAGCGTGAAGGCGCGAGGAGCCATCTATCCTGTCCCACCCGCGCTCGATGATGTGCTCGAGGTTGCACTCGCGAAAAACCAGAACATACGCACGCGCACCGTGGGCGAACTCGCCGATGCAGTCGGTAAGGCGTATGGGCTGTCTGGCGACCACCTCCTATGGGCCACCCTGCCGCAGCAAGAGCTGGCGCGGCAAGTCGCCGGCGCGCTGTCCACGACGATGAAATCGAACGTGGTTCCGCTCGATGTCGCTGCGGACCCATTCGCCGCAGCATTGCCCGAGCCGCCGGCGGGACGGCCCGCAGTGCACGGGCTCACGACGACGATGTCCGATACGGATCTCGAGCCCCGGGGCGTGCCCTCGGGAAAACCCGGATGGTTGTTGCCAGTCGTCGTGGGTGTCCTCGCACTCGTGTTGGGTGGCGCGGTGACGCTCGCCGTCATGGCAGGCCGCTGAGCCATGCGTTGCCAGGTCCATTGAGACCGAAGTCGGGCGACGATCCGCCGAGCGGTCTTCGTCGACGATCGCAATGACCAAGACGGCGCGTGGCACGCTGGCGCTTCGACTCTATTACGTGATGGCCTGCGGGATCGGGGGCGTCTACCTCCCCTTTTTCCCGCGTTGGCTCGAAGGCCGAGGGATGCTGGGACTCCGTCTGGGCGTCATCGCCGCGGCGGCCCCGGCCATGGGCGTGTTCGCACCCACGGTGTTCGGCGTCGTGGCGGACGCGCTGAGACTGCGAGGAGGATTGCTCCAGCTCGCATGCGCCGGCGCGCTCCTCACGTTCGGCGCGCTCGCGGCCGCCGCCGTCGCGGGATTCCCGATCGGGTTCTGGGTCCTGCTTTTGGCTGCTCTCCTGTTCGCGCTCTTTCGGTCGCCGATGGGCTTCGTCGCCGATGTCGTCGCGCTGGAAATGGCCCCGGCGGTGGGTACGACCTATGGGCGGATCCGACTCTGGGGATCCTTGGGGTTCATCGCCGCTGTACCGCTGGCGACGCAATACGTCGATCCGGTTCGCGCAGCAGCGTTCCCGCTCGCCGTGAGCGCTTTCGTCGTCGCGGCGTTGCTCGCGTCGCTTCGTCTGCCGCGGCGAGCCGACATGCCGCGAGGCAATCGCCGCGGCGCGCGTCAATTGTTGAAAGAGGCGGACTTCCGCTTCTTTCTCATCGCCGTGTTTCTCGGCCAGTGCGGCCATGCGGCGTACGATCTGTGTTTTTCGCTTCGCCTCTTCGAGCTTGGCGTGACGGGCCCGGTCTTCGTGTGGGCGTGGGATCTCGGGACCGCGGCGGAAGTATTGATCATGGCCTGCTCTGCTCCGCTGTTCCGCGCGTTCTCGCCCGTCTCGCTTCTCGCGTTCGCGCTTGGCGCCGCGTCGTTCCGGTGGGCTGCGATTGCCGTCGTGCGCTCGTCGATCGTGCTCCTCGTGCTGCAGCCGCTCCACGCGCTCTCCTTCGGGCTGGCGTGGTTGGCGTCGGTCGGATACGCGTCGCGTCGCTTTCCTTCGCACTCCCTGGGCACCGCGCAGGGCCTGTTCTCCACGGCCATGGGGGCGGGTTCTGCGGTCGGGATGATCACCTGGGGTTCGCTTTATCATCGCATGGGGGGTGCGACGGTATTTGCCATCGCCGCGTGCCTCTCGGCGTGCGGGTGCGCGTTGACCGTCGCGCTCGATCACAGGCTCCGCGCCGGCCTCGAAGCGGCGGCAGTGGGCGAGTAGCTGCCCGCAGCCCGACCGGTTAGCATCCCCCGCCCATGAGGGTTCTCTTCATCGGTGGAACGGGAATCATCAGTTCGGCATGCGCTCGGCTGGCGCTCGCCCGCGGAATCGACCTTACTCTCCTGTGTCGAGGCAAGACGGGCCGGCACCCGGTACCGCCCAGCGCTCGCGTGCTGCAGGCCGACATCCGCGATCCGCAGTCGGCGCGGAACGCAATTGGCGATAAACGTTTCGATGTAGTCGTCAACTGGATCGGGTTTCTGCCGGCGCATGTCGAGCTCGACATCGAGTTATTTCGTGGCAGGACCGGACAGTACGTGTTCATCAGCTCCGCCTCGGTTTACCAGACGCCCCCGTCGCGCCTTCCGGTGACCGAGTCGATGCCGCTGTTCAACCCGTATTGGCAATATTCACGCGACAAGATCGCTTGCGAAGAGCGGCTGATCCACGCGTATCGAGCGGAGGGATTTCCGGCGACGATCGTGAGACCGTCGCATACGTACGACCACGAGTTGCTACCCGTGCACGGCGGCTGGACGGTCATCGACCGTTTCCGGCGTGGTATGCCGGTCATCGTTCATGGCGACGGCACGTCTTTGTGGACGTTGACGCATCATGAAGATTTCGCCCGGGGCTTCGTGGGTCTATTGGGACGCCGAGAGGCGGTGGGTGATTCGTTCCACATCACCTCGGACGAGAATCTTACCTGGGATCGGATCAACGAGGTGCTTGCGCGCGCCGCCGGCGCACCGTCGACACTCGTTCACGTTCCGTCGGATCTGATCGCAGCATTCGACGCCGACTGGGGAGCGGGCCTCTTGGGAGACAAGTCGCACAGCATGATCTTCGACAACACGAAGATAAAAAGGATGGTGCCCGAGTTTCGTGCGGTCATCCCCTATGCACACGGCGCCGTCGAGCAGGTCGCCTGGTACGATGAGGATGCGAAACGCCGGGTAGTCAACGATGCGACGAACAAGATGATCGATCGCATCTTATCGGCGTACAGCCGCGCTTGGCCCGACAAGAGCTGAGTACAGCTCCCCGTAAGAGAGTGTCCAGGCGAAAGCCAAGGGGAGCTGTACCCGAATCGCCGGGAGGCGATTCACTCGAGGGGCGCGAGGCGGCCCCTCCTGAGAGACCTAAGGTATCGATGAATCCGTTGCCGGTGGAAGCGGCCGAAACCACAGGGTCGCAAAGACCACGACGAACCAGCGCTTGCCACCCCGAGATCGGTCCGAGTAGTCTCGCGCGCCGATCGGTGTTCCGAAATCGCTTGGCACGGAGGGCTCATGAGTCTCATGAAATCGTCTTTTGCAGCGGCGCTCGCACTTTCATCCCTCGTCGTGGCTTCCTGCAGCCACACGGAGCCTGGCCCGACGACCGCCGCGGCAGGCGGCGTTGGAGCGGCTGCGCAGACTGTCGCCTCCGGCAAGGAATGCCCTGCCGACTACATGATCGACGATTGTGAAG
>JALYHX010000470.1 GCA_030776305.1 Myxococcota bacterium | reverse complement strand
GTACCCACTCCTCGAAATATGCTTCCGCAGCTCGATCCCAGGGCGTCGCCATCGATAGTGTGGCAATGCTAGTCCGACGACGCCAACGGCGGAAGACGCACGTTCCCAGTCCCCGGCAGATCCCCCGCCGGATCGGTGCCTCCTCGCCGCTGGTCAACGGCCGCCCGTAGCGTTAGACACGTCGAGCTCGAGGAGTTGGCTAGATCATGCCCGTGCCGCTGATGCATCCCGACCGTTTCGAAAGCCGCCACATCGGGCCCAACGAAGAAGAAATCGCTGAAATGCTCCGGGTCGTCGGCGCTCAGTCGCTCGACGAGCTCATCGATCAAACCATCCCGAGGACGATACGCTTGCGCCAGAAGCTCGACCTCAGCGCTCCCAAGAGCGAGCACGAGCTCCTGGCGCAGCTCAGTGCTCTCGCGGAAGAGAACGCGATTTGGCGTTCCTTCCTCGGCATGGGGTACTCCGACTGCATTACGCCGCCAGTCATCCAGCGTAACGTCCTCGAAAACCCCGGCTGGTACACGCAATACACTCCATACCAAGCCGAAATTTCGCAAGGACGCCTGGAAGCACTGCTCAATTTCCAGACGATGATAAGCGATCTCACGGCCCTCGAAATCGCCAACGCCTCCCTGCTCGACGAGGCGACTGCCGCCGCCGAAGCGATGCACATGATGGACGCCTTCCGAGGCGCCGAGGACCGCCGCGTGCTGTTCGTTTCGGATGGATGTCATCCGCAAACCATCGACGTCGTACGCACGCGCGCCGCCGCGCACTGCATCGATGTCATCGTTGGCGATGCGCCCCAATGGGATTTCTCGAAGAAAGCGTTTGGCGTCCTTCTGCAATACCCGGCGACAGACGGAGCGATCGTCGATCCGCGTGGCGTCATCGAGCGCGCACACGCTTCGGGGGCGATGGTGACCATGGCGTGTGATTTGCTCGCGCTAGCCGTGCTTCTCCCTCCCGGGGAGCTTGGCGCGGACATCGCCATCGGCTCCGCTCAGCGATTCGGTGTGCCCCTCGGTTACGGCGGCCCTCATCCAGCTTTCTTTTCGTGCAAGACAAACATGGTCCGCAAGCTCCCGGGCCGAATCATCGGCGCGAGCATCGATGCACAAGGCAAGCCGGCGCTGCGGATGGCTCTTCAAACGCGTGAGCAGCATATCCGCCGAGAGAAAGCGACGAGCAACGTCTGCACGGCACAGGCACTGCTCGCGGTCGTCGCTTCGATGTATGCCGTTTACCACGGTCCCCAGGGCGTTCGCGCAATCGCCGAGGGCGTTCACGGCGTTGCTGCAGCGCTCGCGAACGGACTTCGGAAACTCGGCGTACGCGTCGCGCACGAGCGCTTCTTCGATACGCTGCGCGTCGAGGGGGAGCCGCAAAGAGTGACCGCGTGGCTGCTCGCAGCGAGGGCACGGCGAATCAATCTGCGGCGGATCGACGACCGTTCGATCGGCATCGCGCTCGACGAGACGGTCTCGCCGGCCGACGTGGACACGTTACTCGCGGTGTTCAACGACGGACACCCCACAGCGTTCACATGCGAGGCTCTTGCGCAGGACGCATCGCCCGCGATCAGCGATTTTGCCCGCAAGAGCCCATACCTCACGCACCCAGTCTTCAACACGCATCATTCGGAGACCGAAATGCTGCGCTACATGCACTCGCTGCAGGAGCGCGATCTATCGCTGGTGCATTCGATGATTCCACTCGGCTCCTGCACGATGAAGCTGAATGCAACCGCGGAGATGATGCCTGTCACATGGGCGCGCTTCGCGCGCGTGCACCCGTTCGCGCCTACCGAGCAGGCGCGCGGGTACCAAACGATCACCAAGCAGCTCGAGGCGATGCTCGTCGAGCTCACCGGGTTCTCCGCCGTCAGCCTGCAGCCCAACTCCGGTGCGCAAGGGGAACTCGCCGGGCTCCTGGTGATTCGAAAACACCATCAGGAGCGTGGGCATGCTGCCCGCGACGTGTGCCTCATTCCATCCAGTGCGCATGGGACGAATCCCGCGTCCGCGGCGATGGCTGGGATGCGCGTGGTCGTCGTCGCCTGCGACGAGAAGGGGTACATCGACCTCGCCGATCTCGAGGCAAAGGCGAGAGAGAACGCAGCCGCTCTTTCCGCGATCATGATCACGTATCCGTCGACCTACGGTATTTTCGAAGAGGACATCGTGCGAATCTGCGCGATCGTCCACGAGTACGGCGGGCAGGTATACCTGGATGGCGCAAACCTCAATGCCCAAGTCGGCTTGTGCAGACCTGCAGATGTGGGCGCGGACGTTTGCCACGTGAATCTGCACAAGACGTTCTGCATTCCGCACGGGGGCGGGGGCCCTGGCATGGGTCCCATCGCCGTCGCAAAGCACTTGGTCGATTTTCTACCGCGTCATCCAGTAGTGCCGGTAGGCGGCGACCGTGGTATCGGCGCGATCAGCGCAGCACCTTGGGGCAGCGCGAGCATCCTTCTCATATCGTGGGGGTACATCCAGATGATGGGAGCCGACGGGTTGAGGCGCGCGAGCGAGATCGCCATTCTGAATGCGAATTACGTCGCCGATCGGCTACACCCGCATTTTCCGGTCTTCTATCGGGGCAAGCGCGGGCGCGTCGCGCACGAATGCATCCTCGACACCCGCGGCGTCAAGCGCACAGCGGGTATCGAGGTGGACGACATCGCCAAGCGGCTAATGGACTATGGCTTTCACGCGCCGACGATGAGCTTTCCCATCGCGGGGACGCTGATGGTGGAACCCACGGAAAGCGAATCGAAGGCGGAACTCGATCGCTTCTGCGAGGCGATGATCTCCATTCGCGGCGAGATCGCCGCGGTTGAGCAGGGCAAGAGCGCCCGCAACGACAACCCGCTCAAAAACGCGCCGCATACCGCCCAAGTGATCGCATCCACCGAGTGGAACCATCCATATACGCGCGAACAGGCGGCGTACCCGGCGCCCTGGACACGAGCGCGCAAGTTTTGGCCTGCCGTCGGGCGTATCAACAATGCACAAGGGGACAGGCACCTCGTGTGCACTTGTCCCCCAATCGACGACTACGCGTCCTAGGAGCTGGTGATTTTTCGCCGATACGTGCGCGCTGGCGTTGTCTGGCTGGGTCCATCACGGTAAGCCCGGGGGTCAATGTGCGGATAGCTGCCGGAACCATTGCACATGGGACAAACACGAAACACTTGCCACTCGATTCCCGCGAAAAAGACCTCTCTCCACGGTGCGGCATGTAAGGCCCCTCCCTCGGATGAAAACGAAGCTTCGTCCCGCCAGCCAGGCTACATCAGCTGGCGTCGGTCCAGAAACGTGGTGCTGTCCAGTCCAATCGGCTCGCGTCCGACCGGGGTGCGACTCGTGGTCGAGCTCGTCCTCGCGATCGGTTACCCTTCAGCGCGTGCCCGTGCCTCCCACTCGTCGTACGTCCCTTTATGCGGAACACACCGCGCTCGGCGCGCGCATCGTACCGTTCGCAGGATGGGAGATGCCCGTTCAATATACCGGGATCGTCGATGAGCATCACGCCGTGCGCAACGCGGCGGGCTTGTTTGACGTCAGCCACATGGGGGAGTTGTCGCTGCGCGGGGAGTACGCGGGGCACGTCGTCGACTACCTCGTCACCAACGATGCCAAAACCCTTGCTGACGGGCAGGCGATGTACACCTGCGCATGTACCGAACTCGGAACGATCCTCGACGACGTGATCGTCTACCGGCGGGCGCACGACGATTGGCTCGTCGTCTGCAATGCGTCGAACGTCGCGAAGATGAGCGCGCATTTCGCGCGCGCCGCGGTGGCACATTGCGACTTCGAGGATCAGACGGACTCGACGGCGCTCGTCGCCCTGCAAGGGCCGCGGTCGTTCGAAGTGCTCGCGAGAATCGGCGGCGACGGCGGAGGGCTCGCCAGCTTGGGGGCCTACCGTCTGCGCAACGCGGTGCTCGCGGGTGTTCGCTGCACCGTCGCACGCACGGGCTACACCGGTGAAGACGGCGTCGAGATTTTCTCGGCCTGGGACGAGGCCCCTGCGGTATGGTGCTCGCTCCTCGAAGCGGGCGCGGCCCTCGGACTCAAGCCCGCCGGCCTCGGCGCCCGCGATACGCTCCGTCTGGAAGCTCGCCTTGCGCTTTACGGCAACGACATCGACGAGACGACCAACCCCATCGAGGCGGGGCTCGGCTGGGTCGTCAAGCTCGACAAGGGCGACTTCATCGGACGCGGCGCGTTGGCTGAAATCAAGACACGCATCCTGGCGCGCACGCTCGTGGGGTTCGAGATGGTCGGAAGAGGCATTGCGCGTCACGGGTACATTCTGCGCAACCTAAACGAGCAAGAGATCGGCGTTTGCACGAGTGGAAGCCCCGGACCGACCGTTGGCAAAAACATTGGTCTCGGCTATGTGCCGACGGGCATGTCCAAGGTGGGCACGCGGTTTTTCGTTGATTGCCGCGGCAAGAACGTCGAGGCAATCGTCGTGGCCACCCCTTTCTACAAGAGGGCAAAATAAATGAACGACCAACTTCGCCCCGATCTGCGCTTTACGAAGGATCACGAATGGGCCCACTTCGCGGGCGACGAGGTCACCGTAGGGGTCTCCGCATTCGCCGTCGAGCAGTTGGGTGACGTCACCCTCGTGAACCTCGACGTGAACGTGGGCGATCAGGTGTCTGCTGGAAAGCCGTTCGGCACGATCGAGAGCGTCAAGACACTGAGCGATCTCTACGCACCGATGACCGGCAAGGTCGTGCGGATCAACTCTGCCCTCGCGAGCAAACCCGAGCTCGTCAACGAGGACTGCTACGGCGCAGCATGGATGATCGCCATCGTGCCGAACGATCTGAGAGCGATGGAAGCGCTGATGGACGCGAAGAGCTACGGCGAGTTCATCAAAACAGCCGAGCACTGAGCGCCGGTTGACAATGCCGAGGGGCCACGGCGAAGAACCCACTAGACCGGCCCACGGTGCCGAACGTGGCGCCGCGCTTCGTACGATGGCCGGCTGGAAGCCACCTGCCGAACGTCACGCCGGGCCTCTCGCGACCAGCGCCCTTGGGCACAACACTTTCGAACCCCACGCTGAACGATCGTCCGCTCTTGGTCTTCCAGCACGCGGGTACCGAGCGAGTGATTGTCCATTGTAGCGCGGCCTCGACGCATCGCCGATGGTGCTGACCGTACCGTAAGAAACACCCTGGACGGCTCAGCCCGAACCAAGTTAGGTCAGGTCCTACGCCAAAGGAGCGTCATGCGAGTGCGGACGATTGTTCTCATTCTGTCCTCGGCATTGGGCGCCGTCATGTTTGGCATCGGCGGGTGCTCAACCAACGGCGATACCGGTCCGCAAGTCGATGCTTCCACGCCGGACGCGGGTGATGCGCCTACGCAAGGACACAATGACAGCGGTGGTGGGGCTGGGCTCGAGGCGGGGCCCGGTAATGCCAGTGTGCCCGCCGATACGGGCCTGACAACGGATGGGGCCGTTGCCGGCGATGGCGGGGGGTCCAGCGACTCGACGACGGTTCCGGACGCCCACCTCGGCGGCGATGCCAGCGCCGACCCTGACTTCGCTTGTTATGGCGCGGGCTTGGCGGCCGTTCCTTGCACCCAGTGCTGCGACCAGCGTCATCCCGGTGGGAGCACGATGTACAACACCGCCTTTGACGATTGTTTTTGCTCTCCTCCCAACGGCATCACCGGTCTCTGTCAGACGCCTTGCGCGCAGAGCGATTGCAGCTCAATGGCTGACGCGGCCCCATCCGTTACGGGCGACCCTTGTGACTTGTGCGAGCAACAGCAGTTGGCGGACGGCGGGACGTGCAGGATGCAGATCAACGCTGCTTGCCAATCCAGTACGGATTGCGTGCTGTACGAGCAATGTATCGGTCAATGTCCCTAACTGTGACGCGGCAGATCCCAAGAGGTTGAATCGATGGGTACCCAAAACGTCCTCGCCGTCATCAGTGGCAGCGGGCTGTATGACATGGACGCGCTCACCGAAGTGGACGAAGTTTTGATGGAAACACCCTTCGGACCACCCAGCGACGCCATCGTCCGCGGACGGCTTGGTGACACCGCCATGTTGTTCCTCCCGCGTCACGGTCGCGGCCATCGGATCGCCCCTCATCAAATCAACTTTCGCGCCAACATTTGCGCGCTCAAAATGCTCGGGGCCACGCACCTGGTGAGCGTGAGCGCAGTCGGCTCACTGAAAGAGGACATCGCGCCCGGAGACTTCGTGGTCGTCGATCAGTTCGTCGACCTGACCAAGCGTCGGCTCTCGACGTTCTTCGAGGACGGACTCGTGGGCCACGTGGGCTTCGCTGATCCCGTATGCGAGCGCCTGTCATCCGCCCTCGCCGCAGCCGCTGGACGTGTCCGTGCGCGCCTGCACCCCAAGGGCACCTATGTCTGCATCGAAGGTCCTCAGTTTTCGACGCGGGCGGAAAGTCAACTCTATCGGGCCTGGGGGGCGTCAGTAATCGGAATGACCGCGATGCCCGAGGCGAAGCTCGCGCGAGAAGCCGAGCTTCCGTACGCGCTCCTTGCGTTGGCCACCGACTACGACTGCTGGCACGAAAGCGAAGAGGACGTGAGTGTCGAGGCGGTGATTGCAGTTCTACAGCGCAACGTCGCGACAGCCCGTCGCGCTGCAAGCGAGCTGGCTGGTGAATTGCCCGACGCAACCTCCAGCCGCGCGATCTCTGCCCTCGCCGCCGCGCTCATGACCCGGCGTGACCACATCCCATCCACGACCTTCGCCCGGCTGGAATGGCTCATCAGCAAGCGCGTCCATTGACGAGCGG
>JALYHX010000469.1 GCA_030776305.1 Myxococcota bacterium | reverse complement strand
GTGTCGCCGTGGCCCCGGATGCCGGGATCATGATGGCAGTGGGCGACGGCGGCGTGGTGCTGCGTTCGTATGACGCAGGGGAAACTTGGACCAAGTCGGCGATCCCTGGCGGCAGCGATCTTCGCGGCGTGGCAAGCGACGCCGGGGCACATCTGCTGCTCGCGGTGGACGCATCAGGCTGGGTGTGGTCGAGCCAGGATACGGGGCTTCAATTTGTCCATGCAGCGTCTGCGCTGGGTCCACTCGAGACCATTGCGATCATGGCCGACGGATCGCACGCCATCGCTGCAGGCGCCCGGGGGGCGGTCCTCGAGTGGGCGGCGGGCACGGGTTGGGAGGCGGCGTCCAGCGGTACCGACGTGGATTTGCATGCCGCTCTCATCACCGGCGACGATGGCTCGCGTCATTACGTGGCCGGCGACACCGGAATGCTCTTGGGAAGCTCGGATTGGGGAAAGAGTTGGTCGCGCGTCGCGGTTGACACCGACGGAGCGCTGTTCAGCCTAGACGACCTCTGATCGCTGCGCGCCGAGGCGGCGATGTGCCAGCTCCTGCGATCAGTCCGCTTCAGAGCCCGTAGGTTTCGCACCGTCGTTTCGCGGTCTTGAGCGCCGCCGTCGGGGACCCTACGTTGCCACGGAGGTGGACATGTCTCGACGATCGGGCGGACCAGCGCACTTGGTCGTGATCGGAGGCGGATTCGGCGGTCTGTCCGCAGTGAAGGCGCTGGCTCGAGCTCCCGTCCGCATCACGCTCGTCGACAAGACGAACCATCACACGTTTCAGCCATTGCTTTACCAGGTCGCGATGGCGGGTCTCTCCCCAGCGGACATTTCGCAGCCCATTCGGTCGATCGTGCACCGGCAGTCGAACGTGACCGTGCTGATGGCAGAGGCCGTAAGTATCGATCTCGACCAGCACCTCGTGCACCTGGATGCTGGCGCGGCCCTATCTTGGGACTTCTTGATCGTGGCGTGCGGGGCCGACACGTCCTACTTCGGACATGACGACTGGGCACACGAAGCGCCCGGACTGAAATCGATCGAAGACGCAATCGACATTCGTCAGCGCGTGCTGATGGCCTTCGAGCTCGCCGAGCGCGAAGAAGACGCCAGCCGGCGCAAGCAGCTCTTGAGCTTCGTCGTCATTGGGGGAGGTCCGACGGGGGTCGAGCTCGCTGGTGCCCTCGCAGAGTTGGCAAAGTTCGTTCTCGACCGCGATTTTCGACGCATCGATCCGTCCGCGGCCCAGGTTCGATTGCTGGAGGCGGGTCCGCGGATCCTTCCGTCGTTTCCCGAGGACCTGTCGGAGAGCGCCTTGATGCAGCTTCGGGAGCTTGGCGTCGAAGTGCGCGTGGCGGCCCGCGTCACGTCGATCGAGCCCGGCTGTGTGCGACTTGGCGCGGATAACATCCCAGGCTCCGTGGTCCTCTGGGCGGCGGGCGTGCGTGCGGCCGGTCTCACAAGAACGCTCGGTGCGCCCCTCGACCGTTCGGGCCGCGTCCGCGTCGAACCAGACTTGAGCGTGCCGGGCCACGCGCATGCCTTCGTCATCGGCGACGCCGCATGCCTGCCAGGCTCTGACGGTCAGCCGCTTGCCGGGGTGAGCGCGGTGGCGATTCAGCAAGCGCACACCGTTGCCACGTCGATACGCCGCGCAATCGAGGGCAAGAACCCCGTCGCATTCCGCTACTTCGACAAGGGCTCGATGGCGACGATCGGACGGAGCCGAGCCATCGCAGTGGTGCAAAGGATGCACATGTCCGGATTGCTCGCATGGATCGCGTGGCTACTCGTTCACATCTGGTACCTGATCGGATTCAAGAATCGCTTGGTCGTGATGCTCAACTGGGCTTGGTCGTATGCGACCTACGGGCGCGGGGCGCGTCTCATCACCCGATATGCGACCGCCGCGGAGACGGTCGCCCTCTCGCGGCCGGATCGGGTGTCGCAGAGAGACGTGGGAGCGCCGGATGCTGCGCACGCTCGCCAATGACGGCGTCCGCAAACGGTTGCAGTGGAGATGCCATCCGCGGCGATCGGGGCGGCGCGCCGGACCCGACTGCGTCGTAGATCGTGAGCCAGAACGATTGCGGGGGGCGTGCAACGAGCCAGGGCGCATGGC
>JALYHX010000468.1 GCA_030776305.1 Myxococcota bacterium | reverse complement strand
GCAGTGGCGTGGGCAGCAGCAGCGGCAGTGGCGACTCCGGTACGCGCTCCGCCGACGCCGGCGGAGACTCCAGTACGCCCTCAGGGGACGCGGGCGGAATCGCGTGCGGGATGAATCTTAGGTGCGTGCCGCCTCAGGAATGCTGCACGACCCTCGGCGGGGGTGGCGGCGGGATGATGCGTTCTTGCGTGAATGCGGGCGCCTGCCCGGACGGCGGCGTCGTCCTGGCATGTACCAGCGCAGCGAGTTGCGCGGCCGGAGAGGTCTGCTGCGGCACCGCGGGTCGAGGCGGAGCGGGCGCGTCGTGTGCAGCGTCGTGCCCTGCGGGAAGCGTGCAGTTCTGTGCGTTGGCGTCCGAGTGCCCCGCCGGCCAGACCTGCAGGACGGGAGGCGGTCGAGGTGGGGCGGGCGTGTGCCGTGCAGGCTTCGGCTTCGACGCCGGACCGGGTTGAGCCACCGCCCGCTGGCGCGCTAGCGGCTGCGCTTCGTCGGCTCCTTGGCGCCGTGCTTCTTGCTCGCCGCGGGGGGCGCGCTCGCCTTTCCTGACTTCGTGGTAGCCCTGGCGCCTGCCTTGCTGGCGTCCAGGACGGGAGCCGACGGCGGAATCGTCAGGATCGGGGGCCTCCGCCGTGCCTGTCCCCTCATTTCGATCGGGATGACGCACTTGTGGGCCGAGTGTGTCTTCGAGAATGCGACGACTTTCGTGTCGACCAATCCGACTTCGCGCGCCGCATCGAGGACCTCCAATTCGGAGATTGCCTTGTTGCCCTTTGGGCGGACAATCCACAACGTTCCCGAGTCGACCATACGCGCGCGCAAGAGCGGCAATTTTCGCAAAGCCTCACGCGTCTCGGCGCCGAGGAAAATGATCGCCGTTCCCCCGGGGACGCGCCCCTCCGCGACGCTCGCCGCGCGCTCGCGCAGCCCGGTCAGAAAGAGCGTGTCGTTCACTTCCACCACGGCAACACGCGACTGAGGCCCGATTTCGAGCTTCTCGAGTAGGCCCTTCGGCTGCTTGATGAGCTTCATCCACCGTCCCGCAACGGACGCGCCGAGCTCGAAGCGGATCTCTTCATCGGTAGCCAATACGAGGGCGTCACCGTCGACGGCGACCTCGCGTATCTGGTCGAAGGGGATTGCCAGCCGAAAGTCTCCTCGAAAGATGAGCGTTTCGCCCTCGATCTGCGCTTTGCCAGCGGACGCCTTTTTGCCCATACGCACGGTGCACTCCGCCTCGTACCCCATCGCTGTCATCGTAGATCGCGCAAGCCGCGAATGCGGCATTTCTTGCGAAACCAAGGGTTCGGGAGCGGGCGTCCGACGCCGCTTAAATCAGACCGCGGCCCAGCTCCAAACCGATCGCCTGCGCCTGCGCCTCCGTCGCGGGCCAGGGCACCACCCGCTCTGCGTGACGCAAGCTCGTCCCGTCCGGTTGCGAGATGAAGGCGCGGAGGCGCAGCGCCTCGGCCGCTCGTTCGGCATGAGCCCCCAGCGGGGTCTTGCAGTCCCCCCCCAGCGCGACAAGGACACCCCGTTCCGCCGCGACGCACGTCGCAGCCTCCGGATCGTGTAGCTGCGCGAGCATTGCAAGCATCTCCACGTCGTCCGCCCGGCATTCGATGCCCAAGGCTCCTTGCCCCACCGCCGGTAGCGAAATGTCGGTCGAAAGGACTTGCGTGGCTCGCGCCTCAAGACCGAGGCGCACGAGTCCCGCACGAGCGAGGACGATCGCGTCGGTCGCCCCGCCATCGACGTGGCGCAGGCGTGTATCGACGTTACCGCGCAGCGGCGAGACGTGAAGATCGGGACGATAGGCGTGAATGGACACCATCCGTCGCAGGCTCGACGTCCCGACGCGGCCCGCCTTCGGGAGGGCGTCGAGGGTGCCGTATCGCGGCGCCACGAGCACGTCGCGAGGATCCTCGCGCGCCGGGACGCACGCGAGAATGAGCCCAGCGGGGATGGTCCCGGGTACGTCTTTGATCGAGTGCACCGCAAAGTCGGCGCGCGCGTCCAACAAGGCCTCTTCGATCTCTTTCACGAAGAGTCCCTTGCCTCCGATGTCCGCGAGCGGGCGATCCTGGATGCGATCTCCGCTCGTCACGATCTGGAGTTCGTGAGCCGCGAGCGTCGGCTCCGCCGCCCGCAAACGGTGCACGAACGCTCGCGCCTGCGCCAGCGCGAGCATGGACCGTCGGGTGGCGTACGTGACGGGGCGCATGGTGGATTCGGAAAGTGCCGAGGCACGCAGGGAGCTCGCAGGAGCTGGTCATGCGCGGAAGTCCATTGTAGACGGACCCGGGCAGACGGCCCACGGCCCTGGCTTGCCTCGCGCCCTCGCCTGACGATAATGGGTCACCATCGTGTCCTGCCGCCATGCCCGCATCGCCCTGGCGTTCTTCGCGATGTTTGGCACGCTCGTCATCTCCGCCCGCGCCAGCGCGAAAGAAGCGGCGGCAACGGCGGATCCGATGACGCTCGACGTACCCGGCCATTCGGAGGCTTTCTATTTCAAGCCGCGAAGCAAGTCGCGACGGCCAATTCTCCTCTATTTGCACGGTCGCGGCGGCAACGCGCTGGAGGACTGTCGCAAGTGGGCGCGCGTGGCGCGTCAGTTCGGCTGGGTGGTGTGTCCGCAGGGGCCAGCCCCGACCGACAGCGGCGGCCGAACCTGGAACAATGACGCCGAAACCGCGAAGAAGATTATCGACGCGACGGTCGTCGCGCTCCAGGAGAAGTACCCCGGCCGGGTGCGGTCGCGCGGAGACGTCATCATCGGCTTCAGTGAGGGTGCGTTCATCGCACAGCAAGTGGGCGTGCGGGACCCGAAGCACTGGAATCGATGGCTCATCCTTGCTGCCAATGACCATTACTGGTGGGGTGACGCGCCGCAGCTACTTGAGCAGAACCGGGAAAAGATTCGTCGCGTCTTCCTCTTTACCGGCGAGGACGACCAGGTCGCCGAGAACACCAAGCGGTGCGGTGAAATGCTCAAAGACGCGCATATTCGAGTGAGGGTAAAAATCGTCCCTGGCCTTGGCCATGAGGTACCGGCCGACCGGATGATTACCAATTACCGACGTCCGCTACGTTGGCTCATCGCGGCGATGTAGTTCTTTCACTGATTGTCCGGTCTCGTGGTGTCTGACCGGTCCGCTCCGGGGACAAGCTAACCTCAATTCCCCGTCGCGCCGTAGCTAGGTGTTATGCGTTGCGTGGAGGCCCCGGAAACCCCCGCGCTGGCCCGGTTATCCGAGGCTGGGCACCGCGCTCTCGACGCAGTGCGCCACCTCCCGTCGCGTTTTCCAATGGCGCGCTTGCGCGAAGTCCCGCTCGTTCGCGCCCCGGAGCTGGATCTGCGGGCAGACCCGTCGGGCGAAACCAGGGTGTGGCTCGCGCTCGAGGCCCTGCAAGTCACGGGGAGCTTCAAGGTACGCGGAGCGCTCACGTCGCTCGACGCCAACCGCTCGCGTGGGCATGTCGTGGTCGCCAGCGCGGGCAATCACGGCGCCGGTGTCGCTTACGCTGCGCGTGTCCTGGGCCTGTCGGCGACTGTGTGTGTTCCCCAGACGGCGCCGCAGGGCAAGCGCGCTCGGATCGAGAGGTACGGGGCCGAGCTCGTCGTCGCGCCGAGCACCGACTACGACGACGCGGAGAATCTCGCGAAAGAGATCGCCATCGGGCGCGGGTCCGTCTTCGTCTCGCCCTACGAGAACCTCGACGCCGTGCGAGGAAACGGCTCATCGCTTGGCTTCGAGATCGTGAGGGCGCTGGGCGGGGTGCCCGAACGCGTCCTGGTGCCGTTCGGCGGTGGCGGCCTGGCCACGGGCCTATCGTGGGCTCTTGCGGCAGACGCGGATGGCGTCGGGCAACGCGTCGTGTGGGGTGTGCAAAGCGAGGCGTCTTGTGCGATGGCAACTTCCATCGAGGGCGGTATCGCGGTCGCAGATGCCCGAGCGGGCCCCCCGACCCTCGCCGACGGCCTGACGGGCGGAATCCCGGCTGGAACATTCGCTCGCGCCGCCGAGGCGATCGCGGGCATCGTCGTGGCGACGGAAGCGCAGATCGCCGCGGCGATGGTGCATGCTTACCGAGACATGGGCCTGGTGGTCGAAGGAAGCGCCGCCGTTGCGCTGGCGCCGGTTCTTTTCGGGCTGCCGGAGCCAATCCGAGGAGGCGACTTGGTGGTAGTACTGACCGGACGCAACGTCGACCGGGAGCAGCTCGAAGCCGTTCTCGGAGGGGCGGCGGAATAGGCCGCCTCTTGGTGGTAGGATCGTCGACGCGTGCCGACCGTCTCCCCCGCTGCCGTCAGCCCGACCAAGACCAAGCGGGTGTCCGATTGGCTCGTCAGCGACAAGCTCCTCAAGCCCGAGCAGACCGAATCGGTGTTCACTCAGGTGCAGCGCTGCGGCGATCGCGTCGAGGAAGCGATCCTTCAGCTTGGCCTGGTCTCCGAGGCCAACCTTCTCAAATCGCTCTCCGCGCAATACAAGGTCCACTTCATCTCGTCGGAGAAACTCGCAAAGGCGGAGGTCGCGCGGGCGGTACTCGAGATGATTCCACAGCGATTCGCCGAGGAGACAGGTGTCTGTCCCGTCGTCTTCGACGCCAAGGCGCACGTCCTCACCGTCGTCACCGCCGACCCCGATGACGCGGAGGCGCTGCGCGAGGTGCAGCTCGCATCGGGCGCGCGAGAGCTGAAGGCGGTGCTCGCGCGACCCGCAGCGGTCCGCGCGCTCATCGCCAAGGCCTACGGCGGCGACATTCACGCCTTCGCGCTGCTCGATCGCCAGGCGCACGCCCAATTGCAGGCGATGCTCGACGTCTACGAGCGCAACATCGTGAGCGACAACTCGCTGACGGCCTCCGTCGCGCGTGCCGAAGCGAAAGGGCGCACGCGCGAGCGGGTCATCAGCGAGAAGGAGTTCGCACGCGCGGGGACCGACGCGGCGCTCCCGAACGCGGGCGGCTCGAGCGCGCAGGTTCTCGAGCTCCTGAACGTGCTCGTCAGCCTCCTCGAGAGCACCCGGCCTGACTTGCGCGGTCACTCATCCCAGGTGGCGCGCCTGGCCCGGCGAATGGCCGAGACGATGGGCTTCGAAGCTGCGAGCGCCGATGCACTGGTGACGGCGGCGTATGTGCACGACCTCGGCAAAATGGGGCAGTACCACCTGACCACGTACAACTGCAGCGAGTACGACGGGCACAAGGCCGCGGCGCAGAAATCATACGGCACTCCTGGCCGACTGCTCGATCCGGTGCGCCTTGCGTCCGAGGCGATCGAAGCCACGGCGCACATGTACGAGCGCTACGACGGCAACGGATTTCCCGACGGCCGAAGTGGCAAAGACATTCCGCTGTCCGCCCGCCTTCTTGCCATCTGCGATACGTACGCAGACCTGACGCAGAACCCACGAAACCCGTTTCGCAAGGCACTCTCGCCGCAGGAAGCATGCGCGGCGCTCGCCAAGCACCGGGAGACGATCTTCGATCCGAACCTGGTCGACCTGTTCCGTCACACGATGCTCGGCGAGAACTTGAAGGCGCGACTGCTGTCCGACCGATTGCAGACCCTGCTCGTCGACGTCGACCCCGAGGAGACGACGGTCCTCGAGCTTCGCTTGATCGAGCAAGGGTTCATCGTTCGGACCGCGCGCAACGTCGAGCAAGCACTCGCCATCCTCGCCGAGGGGCAAACGGATCTCGTCGTGAGCGAGCTCGACCTCGCGCCGAACGACGGACTTGCGCTGCTCGCGGAAGCGCGAAAGTCGTCGTGGGGCAAGGAGATGCCGTGGGTCGTCTACACGCGGCTGCAGGAGCGTTCGCTTGCACAGAAGGCCTTCGAGCTCGGCGTGATCGATTTCGTGAACAAACCCGCGAACGCGGAGCTCTTCGTCGCGAAGGTCAAAGCAATGCTCGATCA
>JALYHX010000467.1 GCA_030776305.1 Myxococcota bacterium | reverse complement strand
GTCTTCTACGCGTCGAACGTTCTCGTCAACAAGTTCGTCGTCGACTCGTTCTCGACGAGCCAGGCGATGTTCTGGCACGGCGTCGTCGCGACGCTGTTCGGCGTCATGTGGGTCCCGACGAGCGCATGGTCGACCATCGACGGGCACGCCGCGACGTTCCTCGCCGCTCTCGCGATCGGGCCCGGAGCGCTCGGCGGACTGGCCTTTGTCTGGGGGTTGCGTCGAATGCCAGCCGCCCATGCCTCGACGCTGACCCTCCTCGAGCCGCTCGTTTCCGTGCTCATCGGTGCGGGGGTGCTCGGCGAGCGAGTAGGCGCGCGCGCCTTTCTCGGCGGCGCGCTCATCTTGGCAGGCGCAGTCGCGGTGATGACGCAAGCCCGAGCGCCGACCGCAGAGTGACCGCCCAGTCCCATCGGCCGCCTGTCTATCCCCAAGCGTGCGTCACGGGCAAGTTCACATCGAACACTGGCTACGGCTGGGGAGCGCGAGGGGAGCGGCCCCGCTCCCACGGACCCATCACGGCGACGCGTGACTAAATCGCACGTACCGCGACGAGTGCTTGAGCGACGAGTTCCCAATCCAATGCAGGAAAGCCGAACGCTCCGTTCTTCGCCGTCCATGAGCGACCCAATGCGCGCAGCGCGTCGCCACGCGTCAGACCTGACTCGCTCACCGTGGGGCGATCCGGGGACTGACGGGCATGCGCAACGGCGGTAAAGCCATCGCCGCCTTCGACGCTGGTCGCCGGCGCGATCTGGATCGTGAGGCGCGTATCCTCGCAGGAGAGATCGTAGACCATGGCGTTCCCGCTGCGAAACTGGTTGGTGATTCGCACGCGCACTTCGCGCTTCTCTTCAGCCATGGATGCCCCTCCTTTCATTCGGAGCAGCACCGAAGCTAGCATTTCCAGCGGCAACGACGCAGGTCAACTGAATGGCCCGTACGATTCCAAGGGGGCCCGGCCACTTCAGCGGGCTGACTCCGCAGCAATGGCCGAGCGACCTCACCCCTCGCGAGAGATCGCCGTGGTGG
The DNA here is from genome assembly GCA_030776305.1 of Myxococcota bacterium. Lineage (GTDB taxonomy): Bacteria > Myxococcota_A > Polyangia > Polyangiales > Polyangiaceae > Palsa-1150. The sequence goes on along the minus strand of JALYHX010000467.1, from coordinate 3,089 downwards.
CTGCGCTTCGGCGAGCCACTGTGCGCGGCGCGCGGGCGGTAACGAGCGAAGTTTCGCCTCGAGAATCGCTTCCTTGGTCGGGCGCAATGCTCGTTCGACGAGTGACGAACTTCGCGGGTCGAGTGGCGAAGGTCGGTGGCGAGCGAGTGACGCCCGCGACCCGATCCACGAGGGTCTGCTGCGGCCGAGTCGCGCTCGGTCACCCGGGAGCGAAGCTCGCATTGGACATCGCGACGCTTGCTTTTTTCAAAGCGAAGCTCGCTTTGTGAGGACCTTCGCTCGCTGTTGTCGTGCCGAGGCTCGTTTCGTCGACCGCCAGGCTCACTCGGTCGAAAGCGAGGCTCGTGTGTGGCATCGCTACGCTCGTTCCTGCATGAGCGAGGCTCACTCGCCCCGACGCGAAGCTCGCTTTGGAGATCGCTCCGCTTGCTTTTGCCGAAACGAAGCTCCTTCAGCGAGTCCGTTCGCTCACGCGTTCGAAAGCGAAGCTTGCTTTGGACTTCGCTACGCTCGCTATTGCCGAAACGAAGCTCGTTCGGCGAGTCCGTTTGCTCACGCGTTCCAAAGCGACGCTCGCTTTGGACATCGCGACGCTCGCAACTGCATCAGCGAAGATCGCTCGTCCGAAAACCAAGTTCGTTCGACGATTCACGCCGCTTGCTTCTGCAAAAGCCAAGCTTGCTCGGGGGGGATCTACGCTCGTTCGTTGAGATCTCCGCGTGCTCCCTTCGAAAGCGAAGCACGTGCGCCGCCGAGCTCGGCTCGGGGATTGGCAAAGTGCTTTCGCTCCCCCTGAAACGAAGCTCGCGACCACTCGAACGAGCGTCGCGGATCGATCCATGAGAGTCACTCGTCGCTCCGCGTCGATCGCGAGTGCGGCCGCGTGACTTGCGATTCGCCGATCTTCGCACGCGGTTCGACAACCAAGCGGCGTGTCCCGAGACGCAAAGGCCGCGACTCGATGAACGAGCGTCGTTCATCGATGCGCGGACGGAACCGACGGAACTCGTGACGAAATTCGTCGTCGACCGGGGTGTGCAGAGCCTTGGGACCGGGCCGCCCCGGGTCCAGCCGGCGGTTCTGCCACGCCTCAGTTGGCGAGCCTTCTGCGCCAGGAGTATGGATCTAGAGTGCTTCCGAACGAACCCCCGCCGAAACTAAGCGTTGCGGGCCCATCGGGTCCCGAGCCCGACATCGCACCTGCCACGCGCCGCGATGCACTCGTCCGCCTCGCGACGATGGCCGGCGTCTTGGGTGCGGCTGCGGCCGGCGCCCGCATCGCGTGGGACAAGGGCGGGTTCGACGTCGTGCAATCGGCAGGGGCGCGTCAGGTCCGCGATTACCGCCTCAAAGCGCGCGACGCCGATCACGCGGAGCTGGCCATCGCCAAGGCGGCACCGAAAGAGGCCGGAGACGACTCGCCGCATCCGACGGTCACTCCCGAGCAGCTCGTTCGCCGTGCCGTCGACGCACTTGGCGGGATGGGGAAGTTCGTGTCGCGCGGCGACATCGTCGTCGTCAAACCGAACATCGGCTGGGATCGCATGCCCATCCACGCGGCGAACACGAACCCCGACGTCGTCGGGGCGGTCATCAAGCTCGCCTTCGAAGCGGGGGCGAAGCGGGTCGTCGTCGCCGACGGGTCGTGCAACGACCCGAATCGTTGCTTCCAGCGATCGGGTATCTGGCGCGCGTCGTACGAGCTCGGGGCGGATGTAGTTCTTCCTCAAGAACACCGCTTCCGAACGATGCGCCTGAAAGGCGACGTGCTCGACGAGTGGCCGGTCTTCACCACACTCGTCGACGCCGACAAGGTCATCAACGTCCCGATCGCCAAGCATCACAACCTCGCCAAGTTCACGGCGGCCATGAAAAACTGGTACGGAGTGCTCGGAGGACGGCGAAATCGCCTGCATCAAAACATCGACACGTCGATCGCAGACTTGGCGACATTCATGCGCCCGACGCTCGTAGTCATGGATGCGTGGCGCGTCCTGATGCGCAATGGCCCCCAGGGGGGCAACATCGACGACGCAAGGGATATGCACACGATCGTCGCGACAGTCGATCAGGTCGCTGCGGACGCCTACGGTTGCACGCTCATCGGCCAGCGTCGGGAGAATGTGCCGTATCTCGCGATGGGTGAAAAGCGAGGACTGGGCACGATGCGCTGGGAAAATCTCCGGCTGAAGGAGGTGTGATCGTGACGCAGGGTCAGCTGCCCGGGCACGCCGGCGTTCAGCTCGCTCCTGCGGTCATCGCTGGTGCGTCCGCGGAGATGCATCCGCACGTCGAGCCCATCCCGTGGAAGACGGGGAAAGTCGGCGTCGTACCGCCGATTGACGCGGCGACTTCGCTCGGCGCGTCGGTGCCCGTTCCGGTGCCGCCGCCGCTGCCTCCGCCCGTCCCCACGCCGGTACCTTCCCCCCCCAACCCCGACCCGACCGCGACCGGGATCGCGGCCCCGAAGCCCAAAAAGAAGCTACCCGGATCCGGCATTCCACCGCGGCGCATCGCCGTCATCCTCAAGTGGGCGCGCCGGGGATCCCAGGTCGCGTTCTTCGCTCTCTTTATGTATTTCCTGTTCCAAACGGGCTTCCGCGGGAGTTTCGCGGCGCGCGCCGACGCGCCGGTGCGTCTGCCTCTGCCCGTCGAGGGGTTCTTGCTCGCGGATCCGTTCGTGGCCGCGATGACGTTGCTGTCGACGCATACCGTCTACCGGGGCCTTCTTTGGAGCCTCGGCCTGCTCGGCCTCACGATGTTGGTCGGTCGCGTCTTCTGCGGGTGGATTTGCCCGTTCGGTACGCTGCACCACTTCTTCGCATGGCTGCTCCCGAGCAAGCATGGACGTGGCGGTCCGCGCGTCGAGGCCAACAAGACCCACGCCTATCAGCGGGTGAAGTACTACCTGCTCTACGGTTTCCTCATTGCTGGCATCGGCGGAAGCGCCATCGGTGGCCTCTTCGATCCCATTTGCATCGCCGTTCGATCGATCGGGCTCGGTGTCATCCCCGGCGTGCAATACCTGTCGCATCGCGGGCTGGGCGCGGCGCAAGACATTCAAGTGCGGGCCGTGCAGGGTGCAGCAG
>JALYHX010000466.1 GCA_030776305.1 Myxococcota bacterium | reverse complement strand
GCCCGGGCTCGAGCCGAGCGAGGTCGGCGGCGTCGAGGCGGCAGTGCGGCTGGCCGCGCTTGAGCGGTTGGTAGTCGTCGTAAGCGCGGAAGAATGCGTCCGCGAGCTCGAGGGCGATGCGCCCCTTCGGTCCGGACCGGATGGGCATGAGAAACGGGATACGAAAGAGCAGATGCCGCGCGATGCGCTGGATGTAACCGGAGTCGCGGCATGAGCTCTCGGTGACATGGGGGGATTGCAAGAGGTACCGCGGGCCCCCGTGGATCATGCCGCTCGAATTGCCGCTTGCGCCGAACGCGAGATCGTTGCGCTCGATCATCGCGACGAGGAGTCCGCGCAAGGCGAGGTCGCGCGCGACCCCGGCCCCATTGATACCTCCGCCGATGATGGCGACGTCCACTTTGTCCGCAGGGAGTGATTCGTCCGCGACCGGCATTGACACGGACGGGGGGACGAGGGACACCTGCGGTTCGTCCGGCACGGCAGCGATGTAGCAGAGGCCCCGAGCGGGCGCCTGGGCAACAGGCTTTCCTGTCGAAGGCGACCGCTTCGATCAGCTCGACGCGCCGTCTGGGCCTAGACCTCGGCCTCTGCCTCCGCGCGCTTCTTGCGCTTCGCTTTGCGCGCGAACCGACCCAGCACGTTGTCCACGACGTCGAAAAGCTCACGGTTGCCGTCTTGCCTGTGCTTTGCAACGCGCGCCGCGTACTTCGGGACCTCTCGCAAGAAGAGGCGCAGCACGCTGGACTCGATCCGCTCGGCAGCAAGGCCGTACCCGAGCTCCTCAAGGTAGCGTGCGTTGAGGATCTGCTCGAACTGCTTGCCGACTGGAACGCTGAAGACGGGCTTGCCGAGGAACACCGCCTCGCCAATCAACGAAAGGCCGCCGTTGCTCACAACCGCGCGCGCCGCTGTCAGGTCCTGCACGAAGCCATCCTCGCTGAACTCCTTGAACGTACAGTTGCCTCGGCGACCGCTCTTGTGCAGCCCGTAGATGATGAACTCCTCCTTTTCCACCGCGTTCAACTCGTCAACGAGTCCCGTGTCGCTCGTCGACGTCTGGTACACGAGGACACGCTCCCCGGCGTGCGCTCGCCGCTTTGCGTCCAGGATCGCGTGCCGCAGAATGGGTGGCACCAGCGTGGTGTCGTTGGAGCAACGCTTGCGGATCGGCGGGAAAAAGAACGTCGTGACAACGTAGTGGTCGCAGGCAGGGAGCTTGGCGCGAACGAACGCCTTGGTCATCTGGTAGTCGACCTTGACCCCTTGTTTGGCGAATTTGCCCAGCTTGGCGCGGCTGATGATCTGTTGGTTGTCGATCGACAGGATCGGCAGGCGATGACGCTTTGCGAAGAAGTACGCGAACGAATCGAAGTCACTGATCACCGCTTCTGGGCGGAACGACGCGACGCGATCGACGTAGGCCCCGATGTTTGCGGCGAGCATCCATGGCGCCGCCAGCGCGTTCCTGGCGAGCGTGCCGCTCTGGTCCATTCGGTTGTCGACATATCGAATCGTGAGGCCCTTGATCTCGACGACGTCGCGGAACGTCTTGGCCAGCAATTCGTACGCGCGACCGCTCACGACGATCTTGACCTGATGCCCGCTTCCGAGGAGGTGCTCGCAGACGACCTTGCTGCGCGTCGCGTGTCCCATTCCCTCGCCGACGACGCCGTACAGAATCCGCACGCTCCGATCATGGGCCAACTGCCCTCAGATCAACAAGTACTCGACGAAAGGTCACGCAAGAGCCGCATCGAAGCCACACCAATGACATCGTTCGCGGAGGGCGAGGGACGCAAGCTCCCCTGCGACAGCCTTGTCGCGAACGCCGAGAGTGGCGAGCGATTGAGCTTACGGCTAGCCGTGCCGGTCACGTCATCCGCGAACACGAATGGACCAGGTGAGCTTGACGACGCTCTTCAACACATTCGGCACACGCTTGAACAGGTTGATGCTGGGCGGGCGCTTCTCGATGACTTGAACGGGGATCTCTTTGATGGGAATGCCCGCTCGGTCCGCGCGGATCACGAACTCGCTCGCGAACACGTCCTTGTCGATCAAACACGCGCGCACAACGTCGAGTAGCGCGAGCCGCCGGAATGCCTTCAGCCCGTGTGTGTCCGTGCCCCGATAGCCGAGCGTGATTTTGAGCAGCGTCGAGTACGCGATGCTGGCTGCGTGGCGAATGAGCGGCCGCTCGTC
>JALYHX010000465.1 GCA_030776305.1 Myxococcota bacterium | reverse complement strand
TCCCAGCGTTGAATGGTGCGGCGCGACACCCGGAAGAGGTTGGCCAGGTCCCCCTGGCTCCACACCATGGCATGACGTGCATCGAGGAGCAGTGGGACAATCGGATGCGCCATGGGAACGACGTCTTGTCATGGTTCTTTTCCGCGTGCGACATGAAATGCGACATCTTGACGCGACAATGCGACGCGCCCCGCGGGTTCGAGCGGTCTGCATGCCGACCTGGGCGACATGATGCGCGGAGACTGCGACACCGCCCGGCGAGATCCGCGGGTATTTGCGTCATGAGGCGACATCTGCCCTTGATATGGCGACAGGACGCACGAAGCGACCGACCGGCCGAGCGGACACGACGACAAGACACGCCGAACCGGCGACAGGCCCCCTGGATACGGCGACAAGCGAGCTCGGTACCGCGACACGCCCGGCGAATACGACGACAAGGCACGCCGACACGGCGCCGAGTCCCGCGGGTAGGGCGACAGGCCGGACGGGCACGGCGACACGTCCGGTGGACAAGGCGACAGGCCGTGCGGGTTGGGCGACATGTCGAAACGTCATGCCGACCGGCCGGGCGAGCGAGGCGACAGACCGCGCGGATACGGCGACACGTCGGATGGACGCGACGACAGGACGTGCTCGTACACGCGAGTGTCCCGGGCGAAGACATCGCACTTCTGACGAGAAGCAACCCGCATCTCGTAGGGATGCGTTCGACCTACCGCGCCATTCGATTCACTGGCTCGAGCGCTGCGTGAAGTGTGGCGTCCCGGCGAGGGCGGCGAACGCGCTTGCAATGCCCATGCTGCCAGATTGCATGCCCGCGACCGTGCCCGCGCCCAAGCATGCTTCGTCTGTCCCGAACGCGTACGTCGCCAGGTATCCCGCAAAGCACTGATAACTGACCGGCTGAGCGGCAAGTCCGCTCACGAGATGCTCCTCGTCGGCAAACGTGAAGAGCGGCGTGCCGTCCAGATTCGGCACCGCTGCCGACGAATCGATCGCGAGGCCGTTCTCGTCAGGTCGATAACGTCCGGTCTCATCGTAGTGTTCGAATCCAAATCCGATCGGGTCCCAAAGCTTGTGGCAGGTCGCACAGGCGCCGCCGGACGCATGTTGCTGTTCGTACCGCTGTCGCGTCGTGACCTTGCCTGGCTGCGGGGGGGTGATCTGCGGAACGCTCGGCGGGGGGGAAGGCTTGGCGTTGCACAGGAGGCGGGAGAATGCGAATAGCCCGCGCTGCGTGGGGGACGAAGAATCGGAAGTGGCGTGCGTCGCGAGGAATGACCCCTGCGCCAGGATGCCGATGCCGCGCCCGCTGGGCCGCACGATCGATGCGTAGTCCCCGGCCGGTGAAGGGAACAGGTAGTACTGCGCGAGCTTCTGGGAGGGGTTCGTGCTCGGCGCCGTCAGCAGATCTTTCAGGCCTCCGCCCTTTTGAAAGGCGACGTCATCGATGAAATGGCGCGTCTCCTGGATCATGTCGGCGCTCAAACCCGAAAATTCGGGGCGATTGGGCTTCTGGATGGACGTGACGCCCGTGTAGCCGAGGTAGCCCTCGAAGAAGTGTTGCAGCGCTTCTTTCCCACGGTCGGTCGCCAGCAACGTCTTCGCGAGCGCCACGGGGTCACCGAGGTTCCCACTGTCGGCCTTCGCGAGGAGATCGTCGTTCGGCGTCGAGCCGGTGTACGTGTACGCGATCTCGGCGGCGATTTCGTGGGCCGACAGCGTCCGGGTGCCGTTGCCATTGTCTGTCCCGATTTCGCGCCGGTAAACGACGTTCGGCGACTGAATCAAGCCAGCGGTCATCCACTTGAGCGCTGTTTTGAAGTCCGACTTGGCCACGGCCGAATCGAAGAATCCGAGATATCGGTCGTGCTCCGCCGGCGTGACCGGGCGACGAAAAAGGCGGCGGCCGTATTGCGTCAAGAACGTCTCCGCGCACGTGCGATCGGCGCTGCTCGACGCGCACGGCAGCAACGTCGTCAACGACGTTCCGGTCACCGCCGTCGCGACGGACAGCGCCGTGTCCAAGAGAGCGCTGGCGAGTTGATTGCCGACGGTCGCGGAGTTGTCGTTGTCGAAACCGTGCACGGAGACCGTGGCGGAGGGGAGGGAGTCCGTCCACTGCCCCGGGGCGAGCTGCGGAAACACATCGGAAAGCGTTCGATCGAATTCCGCTCGGTTGAGCAGTCGAAGAAGGGGTCGCCCCATATTCGTGTTCGCGCAGGTCACCGCGATGGCCGGGACCACGCCCGTGAGGCCGGCGTCGGGGAGGCTCGCCATGCCAGCATCGGGCGTGCCACCGGCGGGGTTGTCTCCCTGTCCAGGTTGGGCGCAAGCGGCCGCCGCGAACAACGCGGTGAGTGCCCAGAGGGATGCGCGCTTCACGCGAGCACCTCCGTCAGGGGCCCGGTGCTGTTCGGAAATGTAGCGTTGGTGGCGCCCATGGCTTTCGCCATCGTGAGATAGAGATCGCTCGCGGGGCGGTCGGCCGAGGGCATGGCGTGGATGTCACTGTCGAGCGGATACTGCACGACTTGTCCGCTCTTGATGGCGCCGCCGCACTTGCCAATTGTGACGAGCGGGAGAAAGGAGGGCACTCGCGGAAACTCGAGTCCGCTGTTGCGTGTGTGCATCGCGCCGTCACCAATCTCGCTCATCCAGTAAATCAGGGTGTTGTCGAGCACCTTCGTCCCAGGCGCAGCAGGATCATCGGTCGTCGCAAGAACGCTGACGACGTACTGGACGAGCTGCTTCGTGAACCACAACTGGGCCTTGGCGAACGTCGCACGCGCATTCGGGTCGAAGTTGTTGACGGATATTGGCGAATTGTATTGTGCGCCGGGAGCCATTTGGAAACCGGTATGCGACAACTTGTTGTGATGTGATCCGGGGGCACCGGCAAAGCCGAAGTCAAAATCACATGTCGCGTACATCGGCATCAGCGCGATCACCTGAGCGGCGTTGCAGATCAGCGCCTGGGCAACCAGTTCGAGCTGCGCCTGAAAGAGAAGGGGGAAGTTTACCTCCTGATAGAAATAGTCGTTGCCCCCGCTCGAATCGATCGCCGGCGCCGCGGCGCTCGCGGCACGAACTTTTTCGACGGTGGGCATCACTGGCCTGGCCGAACAGCTCACTTTCGAGGAGCTGTTGGCGCTCGCGCCGCTCTGCAAAGCCTGAATGGCGGAGAGATGTTGGTCCAGTTTCGTGCGCTCGTGGGTCAGCGAACGGAGCTCCGTTTGCATGCTCTGAATTTCTGACGCCGTCAGGGCCAGGAGATCGGTCCGTAGCTGGGCGTCGGCATTGACCGTGGGCGCCGGCGCCGGACCACTACTGAAGAGTGCATCGGCAACTTTCACCGGATTCTTTTCGGGGTCGACCGGCGTTCCGTCCCAAAAAAGCTTCCCATGCGCGTCGAGCCCGTAAGGCTGGTGGGAGCAAGCGCCCAAGATCAGCGGCTTGACCCCGAGTGCCTTGGCAATCACGTGCTCGACGGTGGTTCGATTGGTCGTCAAGTCCATCGGACCGTTTGAAATACCGGACAAGCAGTTGACGATGCCCTCGTGCGTCGCCGCGTCCCCTACGTACTGGAAGCCCGAATACACATTGACGTACGGCTTGTACGGCTGGAGCGGCCCGAGAATGCTCACGTTCGTCATGTCGAGCGCGAAGTCGGTATTGTTGCTCGGCGAAACTTGCGGGTTGTAGT
>JALYHX010000464.1 GCA_030776305.1 Myxococcota bacterium | reverse complement strand
GCTTCACTCCGGTGTTCGGAGGGCAGCGGCGGCCTTGGCAGATCGGGGTCCTCTACGACCGTGGCGAGACTTCGCTCAGCCTCGCCATGTTGGAGCGGCTGAGGCAAGAGGGAAGCCTCGCGGTAGGAGACAACGAGCCCTATCGCATGGACGTCACGGACTATACGATTCCGCGGCACGCATATGCAAATGCAGCGGCCTATCTCGAAGTCGAGTTTCGACAGGATCTGCTTTCGGCGGGGGACGAGGTGCGGCAGTGGGCAATACGCTTCGCCGGGTGGGTGCGAGACGCCATCGCGGCGGTTGGGCAGCCGTGACGGGGCCACGCGAACGATCTATCCATCGCGTATGCCGCTTTCCATCGTCACAGGCGCCGATCGCGGGATAGAGGTTGCGTGCGTCGCGGAGCTCAGAAAACGAGCGTCGTCGTGATCGCGGCTTGGCGCAAGTCCAGTCCAGAGCTCGCGCCGATGAATGCGCGTTGAGCACGGTCGACATTGATTGGATGCGGGGCCAGGCGCATCATCTTTGCCCCAGAGAGCTCAGTGGTGGAGGTTCCAATGACAAACACGAACAACGGGCTATTCGTTTGGCACGATAATCTGACCAAGGATCCCAAGGCGGCGATCGCTTTCTATACCGACGTCGTCGGCTGGAAGACGCAGCCGTACGACGACACGGACCACTATGTCATGTGGGTCGGGAGCCAAGGGCCGCTCGGCGGAGTGATGAAGCTGCCGGGGGACGCCGCGAAAATGGGCGCGCCCCCGCACTGGATAGGCAATGTCCAGGTTGCGGACGTTGACGCCACCGCCGCGCTGACCAAAAACCTCGGCGGCACGGTGTACAAGGAGCCCTCCGACATCCCGACTGTCGGCCGATTTGCCGTAATCGCCGATCCGCAGGGTGCATCCATCGCGATCTTCAAGCCGAGCATCGTGATGACGCTTCACGACTCGTCCAAAGATGGGGAGTTCTGTTGGAACGAGCTTCTGACGAGCGATAGTGCCGCGGCGTTCAAGTTTTATTCCGAGATCTTCGGATGGAAGATCCTTCAGGAGATCGAAATGGGTCCTATGGGGACCTATCGGGTGTTCGGCCTCGGCGACAAGAGTTTAGGGGGCATGATGACGACGCCGACGGGCGCGCCGATGCCTCCGATGTGGATGTACTACGTGGAAACGAAGGACCTCGATGCGGCGATCGGCCGCGCCACGAAAAAGGGCGCAAAAGTGATGAACGGGCCGATGGAGGTGCCCGGAGGCGCTCGCATCGTACAGCTCAGTGACCCGCAAGGCGCGGCGTTCGCGCTGCACGCATTGGTCAAAAAATAGCGCGTGAACGCCAGGACATGTTCACATGCCTGGCATCGGCATGAACTCGATGACTTCGATCGACCCGTCCTGCATCATGAAATGAGGATGGCCCTTCAGGGTCTCGGCCAGGGCCTCCTTCGACTCCGCTTGTAGAATCGAGTACCCACCGAGGTCGTTCGTGCTCGGGGGGGCCGTGCCGCCCTTGGTTACGCGCAAGCTCTTCCCGAGCGGTGCGCCCATGTCGACGATCGCCGCGGCCGCCTGTTTGCTCCAAGCCATCCACGCATCCATGCCAGCCTTCTGCTGTTCCGGCGTGGACTTCTTCATCTGCTCGAAGGCCGAAAGCGGCGCCTTGTAAAGAACTAGAAATTTTTTCATTGGCGTTCCCTTTCTCGAGGAGTGTGCGCGCGAGGCGCCGCTCCGGATCGTCACGATGGCGGAATGGACTACGCCCATCTACGGGCAACCGCAACGGTGCGGACTGATGATTGAGCAACCTGTCGGGCTTCGCGCTCAACGAGACGACGCGCGCGCATGCTCGTTCGCGTCCATGACACGCAGCACGTTCTCGCCGAGAACCTTGCGTACGTCGTCGGGCGAGAACCCGCGACGCAGCAGCTCGCGCGTGATGAACGGCAGCTTCGACACGTCCTCCATCCCGGCGGGGGTCGCTGGCACGCCGTCGAAGTCGCTGCCCAGGCACACATGTCCGACGCCCGCGATTCGCGCGATGTGCTCGATGTGGTCGACGAGGCGTGTGGCCGGTACGGGTGGAAGGGAAGCGGAGAGCTCCCTCAGCTTGTGCCAGATGGCCAGCTGCGCCGCAGTTGGATCGGATGCGAGCCCTTTGACCATTCCGCGTATGTCGGCGGCCTTTTCGAGGTCGTCGAGCTTCTTCCCCCACTCGGCGTCGAGAAATTCGTTTCCGAAGTTCACGCAGACGATTCCACCGTTGTCGCGAACCGCCCGAAGCATGTCGTCCGTCATGTTTCGGGGTCGGTTCGCAAGAGCGCGAGATGAGGAGTGCGACGCGATCAATGGAAGCCTCGACGCATGGACTGCGTCGAAGAACGTCGCATCGGAGACGTGCGAGACGTCGATCATCATGCCCAGGTCATTCATCGCCGCCACCACACGCTGCCCGAACGGCGTCAGCCCTCTGTCGCGCCCGTCGTCGCCCGAACTCCCGCCGAGGCGATTGGAGTTGGACCACGTGAGCGTCATGTAGCGAGCGCCCCGGTCGTAGAAGACCTTGAGGCGCGCAAGAAGCTCGTCATCCGTGCCTTCGCCGAGCGAATGGCCTCCTTCGACGCCGATGAGAAATGCGATATTCCCGCTGGCGGCCGCCGCGGAGATCGCACCTGCCGTTCGAGCGAGCACCGCGGACTCTGCATTCGCAGCCACCAAACGGTCGATGGCGTCGAACTCGGCGAGCGACCGGGCGTATGCCTTCTCGCCAGGAAATAGCATAGGCGGAACGAAGACCGAGAGAAACTCCCCGTCCAGGCCGCCCTCGCGCATCCTGGGCAGGTCCGTCTGACCGTCGGCCAGTCGATTTCCGAGGTTCGCCCCCTCGACGACCAGCCGTTGCGTCACGTCGTTGTGCGTGTCGATGACGATCGCCTGCCGGTGCAGCGACTCGGCGGCATCCATCGTCGGTGCGACGGCCCGCGAACCACCGCACGCAGCGGCCGTCACGAGCGCGGTCCGGAGCCAAGCCTTGCGGAGATGCACCCCTGCAGAATAGCCAGAACGAAGGAGTATCCATGTTGAATCTAGAAGGACCATTCCTAGGGCCGCGCTCGATGAGGTGAATATCCTATGCGAGCTCGCGAACGGCGCGGAGCGCGATGTCGATTTCCTCGGGAGAGTTGAGCAGCCCGGGCGTGAGGCGGGCGTACGACGTCGCGTACGGTGTCTGGCTTGCAACGATGTGCTTCAGCGCGAGTTTTTCGACGACGTTGTCTGGCGAGAGCCCGGCGACGTCGAAGCACACCAGGCCGGCCGAGAGTGCGTCGCTTCGGGGCGTGTAGAGCTTGACTCGTGGCATGCGAGCCAGCCCGTCCTTCAGCTGACGGTTCAGCGCGTGGATACGGGAGGCCACACGCGCGCGTCCCAAACGCTCGTGGAGCTCGAAGGCCTGCGCGAGCGCCCAGCGGTGTTCGAACGAGTGAAAGCCTCCGGGCGTGATCCGTCGAGCCAGCACCGGCCCTGCCGTCCTGTCGCGCCCGGGGATCCTCCCCGGGAGCATGTCAAACGGCGGGATGGTCGGACGCACGATAGGCCACGCCCGCGCGCGTCCCCAGACGAGCCCCGTGCCGCGTGGACCAAAGATCCACTTGTGACACCCGGCGACGAAGAAGTCGCACCCGAGCTCCGAGACGACGTCCTCGGTCGATCCAAAGCCGTGGACCCCGTCGACGCAGAGCAGTGCTCGATCTTTCTCATCTCGCCCTGCGTTCGCATGAGCGACAGCGGTGGCGATACGGGAGATGGGGAGGCGGACGCCGGTGCCCGAGTGGACCCACGTCAGGGCAACGGCGCGCGTGCGGGCCGTCACAGCTCTCGAGATGGCAGCTACGATCTCGTCCTCCGAGGCGTTCTCGGGTCGGTCGTAAAGGGCGATCCGCTTGACGATTGCACCCGTGCGCGCCGTGGCATTTTCGAGCGACGCCTTCGTCGAGTAGTGATCGTGCTCGGTCGATAGGATCTCGTCTCCGGTATGGAGGCCCATCGCCGTGTACAGTAGTGCTAGGCCCATGGTGGTGCTGTCCGTAAAAGCGATCTCGTCCGGATCACCTCCCACGTACCGCGCGGCGGCGACGCGTGTCTCTTGCTCGAGGCGGCCGCCGTTTTCTTCGAGGTAGGTCACTGGGTCGGCGTCGAGGGCCGCTCGATGCCGCTCGATCGCCTCGCGGACGGGCGCCGGGTGGGATG
>JALYHX010000463.1 GCA_030776305.1 Myxococcota bacterium | reverse complement strand
GTTCCTTTCCATTCGGGAAACGAGACACCCGCCGCGGAGCACCATGCGCCGCGATCGTGGGCCTCATCTACGTACGGACTGCTCGCGGACTTTTTCGCCAAAGAAAAATGCGTTCTCTTGTCGATTTCTGAAAACGTGAGTGCTTTCTGCGGCCTGCATCGAGCGGGGAGCGAGATATTCGAGCAGGCGCCCCTATCTCTTCGGGCCAAGCGTCGGCCGTTTCGAGCCATGTGCCCATCTCTTCGGGCCAGGCGTCGGCCTATTCGAGCCAAGCGCTTATCTCTTCGGGCCAAGCGTCGGCCGATTCGAGCCAAGCGCTTATCTCTTCGGGCCGAGCGCTTGTTCAAGAGAGCCAAGCGCCGGGGCCGAAGAGATGGGCGTCTGGCCAAGCGACCCAAGCGCTCGGGCCGAAGAGATAGGCGTCTGGCCAGGTGAGCCAGGCGTTGAGCCAGCCGGGGTCGGCGTCTACCCAAGCGAGCCGAGCCCGTGGCCCGTCATGGTGGGCGTTTGGCCAACCGAGCCAAAACGCGCGGTCGTCGGGTTGAGCGTCTACCCGGGCGACTCAAACGCTCGGGCGTAGAGGCGCGCTTCTACACGTCGATCGCCGTCAACGTCGTGCCGCCGGGAGCAGTGGGTTCGTGGATAGTGGCCCGGCAAGCAGGTGCCGCCGACGTCCCCAAAGGGCGGTCCGCCGTCGTGCGGAGTGCAGACCAAGTTCGGCGCGCAGGTGCATGGCCGCGCGGTATTCCCGCCGCACGGGCCGCCCTGCGGCGACACGCATCCGCCGCCAGCATCGAATGATCCGCCGTCCGTACAGGGCCCGGAATGAGCGAACGGTTTGCTCGCGTAGCCGCTGGGCAGGCCGTTGCAAATCGTCGATATCTGGGACCCGTCACACGCGCATCCTTGAGAGAAGGCTAAGCACGTCACAGCCGCATGCGCGACGCATGTTCCCGTCGCCGCGCAGCCACTCGACATGGGAAAGCCGCAAGCCTGTCCGCTGGGACAATTCACGTCGCTGTTACACGCGGTGGTGCCCCCTTCCGATGCGGACGCACACTGGCAAGTGTCACACCCGTTGATGTCCTTGAGAAACCCATTGGGGCAATTGGAAGCACAGGCACCACCCGCCGGCGGGCAGGTCGGCGCGCACTGGCAAGTGTTACAACCGTGAATGTCTTTGGTCACACCGTTCGCACAATTGGGATTACAGCCCAGTGCGGGGCACGGCGTGGGGCATGCGCGAATTTCCCATGCACAAGTGCCGTCCGCGTGCGATGCGCATGTGGGACCACCGGTCGATCCGTCGGAACATAGGGTATTCGGAGACGTCGGCGCAGGTCCCGGGCACTGACATGACGCTGCATCGGGCGACGGGCACGCGGGGAAGTCCCAGCCGCATCGATCGCTGGCCAGCCTTGCGCAAACAGTGCGACCGACGGCGGCTCCGTCCGGACAGACCTTCGCCTCCTGCGTAGCCCCAAGCCCTGCGCAATCGGCCGGAGTGCATGCGCTCCCCGCATCGAGAACGCTGCCATCGGGCGTCCCCGGGTCCATAGGGCGCGCGATCGCGCCGCTGCATCCAGACGCCCCCGCGGTGGCCAGCAGACCGAATATCCACCGTACGGCAAGGAGCGATGGTGGGTTACACGCTATTGGTTTTGCAGCCATGTTGGTTCTTCATTGCTGCACCTGTCGTGCCAGAGCTCCGTCCGCCGAGGAACGCAGCCCGCGGCTGGGCGTTGATGTTTTCGTTGTCATGGGAGGACTCGTAGCGGCGCACAATGGCACGCGGTCGCAAGATCTGGAGCCCGACCGGCGGCAAACGAGTGAACATTCGCGCAACCGCGCAAACGCTCGGTATCGTTGCGTCCGCGGCGGGGACCCGCAATCCGTGCTTGCGCGATGACGAAGGGAAAGCCGTGACTCCAGCGCACATTCGACCGTTTCCGTGGAGATCGCTCGAAGCGACGAGCCATGCGGAAGTCAGTGTGCTGCGCGACGTCAAGCGATGGGCCGCGACCCATGTTCGTCTCGACCGCCTTGCGCAGGCCATGAGCGAGTTCCTCGATGTCGAGATCGGTCTCTACATCCCGCGTGCGAGACCTCTCGCCATGTCGGCCGCCATCGACCGTGGCGTGGGGGTCATCCTCGCGCGCGCGGATCTCCCGGACGTCGCGCGAAGCGCCCTGGTCGAAGCAGAAGGCGCACTGGCAGCGAACGTCGTCGCCCGCGCACTGCGGCGCCCACCGCCTGCTCTGGTGAACCCTGCCGTGGATCCAGCCCCTGGGATCGCGGGTGCGTTCGCGGCCGTCGTCGCGGCCGCGGCGCGCCGATCCCATACGGGCATCGTCTTTCGAGTGATCGGCGCAGGCCCCGCAGCGGCGCTCGAGGCCGACCTCAACAAAGTCGATGCCGACCTGTGGGCCGTGTCGCTGACTGTCCTCGTTGGGAATGAATCGTTCGCGGCGCGCATCATCGTCCCGCGCAACGCCGCCCTGGGGTGCCCCGGAGCCGCCTGGGACGCTCCGGCACTGGCCGCTCTCGGCACGACGCCGCTCGCGGTTCCAA
>JALYHX010000462.1 GCA_030776305.1 Myxococcota bacterium | reverse complement strand
TGGCGAGACCGCTCGCTCGAGGTCCCCGGGGTCGACGACTACGTGGGTCGGGGCCTGCTGTATCAAAATCCGCTCATCTACTGGTTCAATCACAAGAACGAACGGGCCTACTCCGGCCCCCGATACGACATCCCGGACGGAACACTTTGCGTCGGCGGCGGCCTCGCGTCGATCGATGTCATCAAGGTCATCCAACTCGAGATCTACGAGCGCGCTCTACGAAGGCGTGGCGTCGAGATCACGATGCAAGAACTCGAGCACGAGGGTATTGCGAAGTTTCTCGAGAAGAGAGCCATTGATCCGAAGTCGCTCGGCGTCGTCGATGGCATGCTGATCTACCGACGACGCGTCGAAGACATGCCACTCGCCGACACGCCTGCCGGCGCGACGATCGAGCAGCTGAACAAGGCCGAAGGTGTGCGAAGGAAAATCCTCGAAGTGTGCCGTCGCAAGTTCCTTTTCCGTTTCGACGAGCGCCGTCTACCACAGAAGATGATCGTCGACGACGAAAGACTGGTCGGGCTGAGGGTGACCCAGACCCGAGTCGAGGGAAAAAAAGCTGAACCCATCCCGGGGTCCGAACACGAGCTTCGCGTCCCGCTCGTCATCTCGTCGATCGGATCCGTGCCCGAGCGTATCCCAGGCATCCGCATGAAGGGCGACTCGTACGTCTACAAGAGCTGGGACACCGGCGAATACGAGGACATCCCCGGCGTTTTCGGAATCGGAAATGTCGTGACGGGAAAAGGCAACATTCGCGACTCGCTCGAGCATGGAGAGTCCGTGGCGCAGCACATCATCGAGGCCTACCTCGGCATCGGCGGGACGCGAGACGTGATGGCGGTCACGGGGCCCGCGGTGCAGGCGGGCCTTGCCCACTCGGAGGCGGTCATCGACCATGTCGCGGTGAAGGCGCCGCTCGCGGCGGACAAAGCGAGCGCCGTCCTCCATCGCGTGCACAAGCGCCAACGCCAAGTTGGGTTTGAGCGCGATTACCGTGCTTGGATCGAAAGCGTCACGCCGCCGGATCTCGAGTGAGCAACGAGCGCTCGCGACGACGGGTAGGATGTCGGCGCCCGAATTGACTGCGAGTCGCCGTCATCTCCGATTCAGGCCGCGCTCCTCGCAGATGGCCGCGTTGCGGTCATTGGCGCGCTGCAGCGCTGGCCGAGCACCAAGGCGCTCAGCGTAGGCATTGAAAGCCGGGCGCGGCTCCAGCATCTTGAAGCCGAGCATGAAGCGGACGGTTCCGCCGAAGATGACATCGGCCATCGAGAAGGTGTCCCCAAGGATGAAGTCGCGATTGCCGATGGCGCTCTCCATCGCCGACAACATGGACTCATGGGAACCCCACCCCGCCTGCCCGTCCTTGAACGGCCAGCCCGCCGTCTTCGCCAACGATCCTGGCTCGATGACCGACGGTGCAAAAAGCGCCCAGCGCAGGTACGTGCCTCGCGCGGGATCGTCGACCCGCGGGGCCAATCGTCCGTACGCATGCCGATCCGCCAGATAGAGCCCGATGGCTGCCGACTCGGTCACGACCACGTCGCCCTCGATGAGGATGGGAAGTTTGCCCATCGGGTTCAGCGCGACGATCTCCGGCGTCTTTTGGGCACCAGCCATGATGTCGACGTAGCGGAGCTGATACGGGACCCCGATCTCTTCGAGCATCCAGACCGCAACGGCCGCGCGCGAGAAGGGATGATGGTAGAGAACGATAGCCATGGGGGACCTTTCGTTGGGAAGGGAGTCTACCGCGACGGGAGCTGAGCTGTGCCGAAGGCTAGCGGAACCGCTCTAGGACCCTCGCCAGCGCCTCGGGGGACGGCCTCAGCTTGGCATCGGGCAGCGTCGCCAGGGGCTCGGCGACGAGGTTCATCTGCTCCGACATCGAGGGCATCGTTGCGTCGTAGTAGAGCAGGCCGGTGAGAAACAGGCGGTCGCGGTTGGCCTTATGCAACAGATCGAGCGCGTCGATACGATCGGTCGGGTCGTATTCGTGGCCGAGTTTCTGGAGCGTGATGCGCGAGCCGTCGGGCAGATCCAGTAGCTTCGTCGAGCCCGGGGCGTAGTCGACTTGGACGTGCTCGAAGAACGGGACGAATCCGACCTCGTGCAGGGGATCTTCGTGCTCTTTGGAGTATGGGTAGCTCTTGGTCGAGCCCTCGTGATTGTTGAATGTCACGCATGGCGACACGACGTCGAGAATTGCCGTGCCCTTGTGTGCAACGGCGGCCTTGAGGAGCGCGCCGAGTTGCTTCCCGTCGCCAGAGAACGAGCGCGCGACGAATCCGCACCCCATCTGGATGGCGAGAGCGCAGCAATCCAGCGTCTGCATCTGGTTGACGTCGCCGCCTTTTTGAACAGCTCCCTTGTCGGCGGTCGCCGAAAACTGGCCCTTGGTCAGGCCGTAGCAGCCGTTGTTCTCGATGACGTACACGATCTGCACGTTTCGGCGGATCATGTGAAGGAAATGCCCGAGGCCGATGGAGGCGGTGTCTCCATCGCCGCTCACGCCGATGTTGAGCAACGTCTTGTTGGCCGCATGGCTTCCCGTGACGATTGCTGCCATGCGCCCGTGGACGGCGTTGAAGCCGTGCGAGCGCCCCAGGAAGTACGCGGTCGTCTTGCTCGAGCAGCCGATGCCGCTCAGCTTCGCGACGCGGTGTGGCTCGACGCCATACTCGAAAAGCGACTTGACGAGGGAATGTGTAATCGCGTCGTGGCCACAACCGTTGCACAGCGTCGATTCCAGGCCCTTGTAGACCTTGAGCTCGAGGCCCAACCGATTGGTCTTGGCCGTCTTGGGGACGGGGCCCGTCGCGGAGGGGGGCTGCGTCGTCATGACATCGCTTCCTGCTCGGTGATTCCATCGACCACGAACTGTGCGTCGATCGGCAAGCCGCTATAGTGCAGAACGCTTCGAATTGCGCCGGCGTGCTCAGGCATCTCGAGACGGAGGATCGACGCGACCTGCGCGTCGCGGTTCTGCTCGACGACGTATACGATGCGGTGCCCGCGGATGAATTCTCGGACCTCGGTGTCGATCGGCAGCGCGCGCAGACGCAGATAGTCGCTTGCAGCGCCGCGCCCCGCGAGCATCGCGCGCGCCTCTCTGACCGCAAGGTCGCTCGATCCGTAGGCGATGATGCCGATGGTGGCGCCTCGTGCGGTTTCGACGACAGGCCGAGGGAGTATCTTGCGGGCGGTATCGAACTTGCGGTTGAGGCGGTCGAGGTTTGCTTTCCAGTGCTGCGGTTTCTCCGAGTACGTCGCCTGCTCCGTATGTCCAGTCCCGCGCGTGAAGTACGCGGCAAGGGGATGATCGGTGCCTGGCAGGGTTCGGTACGGGATGCCGTCACCGTCGACGTCCCGGTAGCGTCCGAACTCGCCGATGCGATTCAGATCCACGTCGGTGAGCACCTTGCCCCGGTCGATGGGCTTCGACAGCGCCGCGAACGGATCGCTCATCGAGGTATTCATTCCCAGATCGAGGTCCATCATCACAAAGACGATGGTTTGAAGTCGTTCGGCAAAGTCGAGCGCCTCCGCTGCAAATTCGAAACATTCTCGCGGGGTCCCAGGGATGAGCATCGGATGCTTACAGTCCCCGTGCGAGAGGTGGTAAGCCTTCCACATGTCGCCCTGTGACACGCGCGTCGGCAGACCGGTGCTCGGCCCTAGGCGCTGGACGTCGATGACGACCGCCGGGATCTCCGCAAAATAGGCAAGTCCGGCGAATTCGGCCATCAGGGAGATGCCCGGTCCGGACGTCGACGTCGCGGCGCGGGCGCCCGCCCAGCCAGCCCCAATCACCATCCCAATCGACGCCAGCTCGTCCTCGGCCTGAATGACCGCGAATGTTGCTTGGCCCGTCACGGGATCGCGTCGCAACTCGTCGAGGTAGTCGGCGCACGATTCGCAGAGGCTGGAGCTCGGCGTGATGGGGTACCAGGCAAGCACCGTAATGCCTCCGAAGACCAGCCCGAGTGCGGCGGCTTGGTTGCCTTCAATGATGATTTTTCCCCTGGTCTTGTCAGCACGACGGAGCGCCCGCTGGTCCCATCGTGGCAGGTTCGCCCTGGCCCAATCGTAGGCCGCGATGGCGGCCTCCGTGTTCATCGCCGCGGCGGCAGCCTTGCGAGCGAACTGACGGGCAATTGCGTTTTTGATCTCTTGCGCCTCGATGTCCAGCAAGTGTGAGAGAACACCGACGTACATGATGTTGACGACCATTTTGCGCAGCTTCGCGTCTTTGCACACGCCTACGACGAGGTCGTCGAACGGGACGACATGCACAAGCAGATCGCTGCGCCGGACGTGTCCGGCGAGGGTCTTGTTGACCACCAGAAGAGCGCCCGGCCGCAGAGACGCGATGTCATCGTCGATGGATTCGACGTTCATCGCTACGAACACGTCCGCGTCCCGCTTGCGCGCCACCCATCCGTCGTCGTTTGCGCGCACCGTAAACCAGGTCGGCAAGCCTTGGATGTTCGATGGGAACATGTTCTTGCCGCTGACGGGAATGCCCATCTCGAAGATGGCACGCATCAAAATGAGATTCGCCGACTGGCTGCCAGTCCCGTTCGACGTGGCGACCGTGATGACGACGTCGTTGATGATCGGATGGGTGGCGATCGACGCCTGCCTGGCATCCTCGTGGCCGGAAATCGTCATGAATACTCGAGCGATGGGGGCCGGGGGGCAGTCTGCGTCCAGGCCAGCCGATGACGGTCAATCCGTGTGAAGAGTGCGCTGGGCACCCGGCCGCGAGGTCGCTCCACGACGCGTTTCCAGAGACTAAAGCTTGATGCCGTGGCGGCGTGCGTACTCGGTGATGCCGAGCTTGTCGATGTTACGGATGTCGCGCGTGGTCAGGTGAAGCATCACGAAGCGGCGGAGCTCCGGCACCCAGACGCGGCGCCGCTGCACGTTGACGTTCTGCCAGCGGTTGGTCTTGATGTTCGAGTGGGAGACATTGTGCGCTTTGAGCTTGCGCTTGCCCGTGATGTCGCTCTTGGCCATTTTCGGAGGGGCAAAGTGACGGACGCTTGGCGTTCTGTCAAGGTGTGAGCGCCAGGCGGCCGAGCCGCCCAACGAGCTCGCGGCACCATGTCCGCGCGGCGGAGAAGTTGTGGTTGGGGCGCAGGGTTGTCTCGTCCAGATAAAGACGTCGCGCGAGCTCCACCTGCACGGCGTGTACGCCGTCGACCGGTCTACCGTAATGCTGCGTCGTGAAGCCACCGGCATACGGATCGTCGTGGCGCACGGTCCATCCACTGGCGGCGGCGTGAGCCTCCACGGCATCGATGAAGCGCGCGCTCGCGCTCCGGCGACCCCGGGTCCCCGGTACCACGTCGGCGCGCGCGGGAGCATCCGCGGGCCGTGCCGATCCGGCCTCCCGACTCCGGTCGATCTCGCGCTGACCCCACCCGTCGAGCGCTGCGCCCCGCTGGGCCATCGCGTTTCGACCGACTCTCTCCACGCTGGGCATTGAGTGTGCAGCCAAAACGACTGCAACTCCGAAACGATCGTGCTTACGCGCGATCAGCGCGGCCAGCGCTCGATGGTAGGGCCGCCAAACGAGCTCGAGCCTCTCTTCCAGCTCGTCGGGTCGCAGCTTGCGTGCGAGCGCCGGCTCTCCGTCACTCGTCGTGCGCCAGACCAGGCCGTGATGCATTTGCACATCCGCGCGTCCACCTTCGACGACCTCGCCGTCGACGTCGCCTTCAGCGCGGTTCAAATCCAAAACATAACGCGAAGCGCGTGCGACCAGCATGCTCGCCCCCTCGGCGGGGGCACTCTCGTAGAGAGCGTCTACGTAAAGATCTGCGTCCCGGCCGAGCGCTCGCGCTGGTGCCGCGAGCGGCTCGAGAAATGGCGGCGGGAGGTCGAGCCCCGCGTGCGGTACCTCGACGACGACGGGCGTCTCTGGCCCCGTTGGCTCCAGGACCTCGAAAGGCGCGCGCATGCCTGGTGAAAATAGCACATCGATGCGGCGCTCACGCACGTGGGTGGGACCTGTCATACGCTGCGCGCACGTGGTCCGCCGCAACGTGCGTGTAAATCTCGGTCGTACCGAGGTCGGCGTGACCAAGCATCGACTGTACAGCCCGTAGATCCGCGCCGCCGCGCAAGAGATGCGTGGCGAAAGAATGGCGTAGCTTGTGGGGCGACGGTAGCGGCACGATGCCCTGCGCCACGGCGTATCGACGGACCATCTGCCAGAACGATTCGCGGGTGAAATGGCCGCCGCGCGGCGACACGAAGAGGGCCCTTTCTCCCGGACGCGCCTGACGCGGTCGGACTTCACGGAGGTAGCCCGAGACATGAATGATGGCGACTTCGCCGACTGGAACGAGCCTTCGCTTGTCTCCTTTTCCATGGGGCGCGACCAGTCCGCGCTCGAGATCGAAATCGGCAACGCGCAAGCCGCAGAGCTCGCTGACCCGAAGGCCGCTCGCATACATCAAATGAAGCATCGCGGCATGAAGTCGTCCGCGATCGGTGTGGGTGTCCGGTGCGGCCAGGAGGCGCTCGACTTCCTCGAGCGATAGGACGCGTGGCAGCTTGCGCGCAACCTTCGGCCGGACCAAAAAGACGGTGGGATCCTCGGCGACCACGCGCTCGCGAACGAGGAAGCGGAAGAAGCCGCGAAGAGCCGATGCCTGGCGCGCGCTGGACCGCGCACCCAACCCGCGCTGCTGGTTCGCCGCCATCAGAGATGCAAGCACGTCCGGTACGAGGTCACGCGGATCAGCCTCTCCGCCTACGTGCGCCGCGAGCGTGTTCAGATCGCGAGCATAAGCTTCGAGTGTGTTCCTGGCGAGCGCTCGCTCAACGCGGAGATGGTCGAGATAGACGTCGATCCAACCCTGCAGGTCCACGCACGGCAGCCTACGGCGAGCGGACCCATTTCCCCCAATTCTTGGCGGCGAGGCCCTTCATTCCCCTCTTGCGGCGTCGACCATGACACGAAGGCGCGCGCGGGGGTCGTCGTCCCGCATCAAGGCTTCTCCGATCAGCGCGGCGTCGACCCTTCCGGGGGCCAGCCGTGCGACGTCGGCCGCCGTCCGCAATCCCGACAAGTATACGGCCACCAGGTCGGCCGGTATGGCGGAGCAGACCCGCGCGGCTCGCTCGCCGTCCATCGTGAGCGTGTCGAGATCGCGTGCGTTGACGCCCACGATTCGCGCCTCGGCAGCGAGCGCCATCTGCACTTCCCTCTCGTCGGTTACTTCGATCAACGGCTCGACGCCTTCCGAGCGCGCGGCGCGTGCCAACTGCAAGAGCTTGGGCGGGTCCACGATTCGCGCGATGAGAAGCACGGCATCGGCCCCCCGATCCCTCGACTCCGCAATCTGTCGTTCGTCGATGACGAATTCTTTTGCGAGGAGGGGCACCGCGCGGCCCGCTTGGTCGAGCAATGCCCGGGCGGCGGCCATGTGCTCCCAGGAACCGTCAAAGAACTGTTCGTCGCAAAGTACACTCACCATGGCGGCCCCCGCTTCGGCGTACGCGAGGACGCGCTCGCCGGGCGGCAACGCGCGCGAGAGTTCACCGGCACTTGGGCTGCGCAGCTTCACCTCGGCGATGAGGCGAAGCGGCTCGCCGGGACGGCGACGAAGCGCGGCGACGACGTCAATGGGCGTCCGCACCGCGCCCGTGCGCGCCCGGCGGCACAGGATATCTACTTCACGCCGCTTGTTCGCCAGGATGTCGGCGAGAAAACTCACGCTCCACGTACGCGCATGGCGACGCGTCTCCAACGGTCCAACGTGGCTCGGGCTCCGCCCCCGTCGATCGCGCTCCGTGCGCGGTCCGTACATGCCCGCAACTCGTCGCCGGTTGCTACTGCGAGCGCGGCGGCCGCGTTCAACAGGATTGCATCACGTGCCGGATGGTTCTCGCCCGAGAGGAGCATGGTGAGCGCGCGTGCGTTCGTCTCCGCGTCGCCGCCCGCAATCGCCGAAC
Organism: Myxococcota bacterium; assembly: GCA_030776305.1. Classification (GTDB taxonomy): domain Bacteria; phylum Myxococcota_A; class Polyangia; order Polyangiales; family Polyangiaceae; genus Palsa-1150. The sequence goes on along the minus strand of JALYHX010000462.1, from coordinate 5,112 downwards.
GCGCCGTGCGGTCCAGTCCAAAGTCCTCCGGCGTCACGACCCGCTCCCGTACCTTGCCGTCTTCGGTCAGCTCGCTGACGCGCGTCGGTCCGCACGGGCTCACCTCGTCGAGTCCATCCTCACTACGGACAACCCACGCCCGGCGGGCTCCAAGCTGTCCCAACGCGCGCGCCATGATGCCGCGAAGCGCATCGTCATAGACTCCGACGAGTTGGTGGGTCGCACGGGCGGGATTCGCCAAAGGGCCGAGCGCGTTGAAAATCGTGCGTGCCCCCAGTTCGCGCCGGGCCTGGCCGGCGTGCCGGAGCCCGGGGTGGTGCGCCTGCGCGAAGAGAAAAGTAATTCCCGCCTCTCGAAGTACCTCGGCTTGACGGGAAGGCGGTATGTCCATGGGGATCCCGAGCATCTCGAACACGTCCGCGCTCCCACATCGGCTCGACGCCGACCGGTTGCCATGTTTGGCCACGACCAAGCCCGCCGCCGCGATGACCACCGCGGCTGCGCTGGACAAGTTGAGCGAATGCGATCCGTCACCCCCGGTTCCGCACGTATCGACCACCACGGGTAGGTCGTGCTCGACCACGAGCATTGCGGCCCGCATCGCCTGGGCGGCAGCTACGATTTCTTCTTCGCTCTCGCCGCGCATCCGCAGCGCGATTGCGAATCCCGCCACCTGCACAGGGGTCCACGCCCCGGCAAGGATCACGTCGAACGCGGCGCGCATGTCGCCGATGCCGACCGGCTCCCGCGCCAGCAAACGCGCGAGGAGTTTCGGGAAGTCTCCGCTCACCCCTTGTGCTCCCGTCGTCGGACGCGCGCGAGCCAATTCCCAACCAGCCGCTTACCGAGCGTCGTCAGGACGCTCTCTGGATGGAACTGCACGCCCTCGACGTCGAGCTGGCGGTGGCGTACCCCCATAATCTCCCCTTCTCCGGTCCACGCGCTCACCTCGAGGCAAGCGGGCAGTGAGTCGCGTTCGACCAGCAGCGAATGGTAGCGCGTAGCTTCGAACGGGCAGGGGAGCCCCTCGAATGTTCCTCGCCCATCATGCAGGATCGGCGACGTCTTGCCGTGCATCAGACGGCCCGCTCGCACGATCCGCCCCCCATAGGCCTGTCCGACCGCCTGGTGGCCAAGGCACACGCCGAAGATTGGTAGGCTGCCACCGAAGACGCGGACGAGATCGAGCGATATGCCTGCTTCGTTGGGGGTGCAAGGCCCCGGCGAAATGAGGCACGCATCCGGCGCGTGCGCCTGAATCTCAGCAACGTCGATGCCGTCGTTCTTGAAGACCGCTACTTCCGCGCCCAATTCGCCGAGGTACTGGACGAGGTTGAACGTGAATGAGTCGTAGTTATCGATAACGAGGACGCGGGGCGCCATGTGGGCCACCCAAGCAGCATGCTGGTGAGCCGCGGGCCCGTCAACGCCGGGCTGAACCACATCGCGAGCTCCTTGAGCAACCGTCTCCCCCAACGCATGAGCGAGGCGGTTGCTCTCGAAGACCCGGTTGAGCGCGACCTGGTCTACGGTAGAAAGGCCCCGGCTTCTTTCTTTGCAGAGAGCTCCCAACCGCCTCCGTCCTTTGCGGCGAGCTCGAAAACACCCGCCTCTTTTCCGGAACGCAGCTCGACGGTGCCACCGTCTTTCTTTGCGGTAAGCTCGAAGACACCGCCATCCTTCATCATTAGCTCGAAGATGCCGCCGTCCTTGGCAGCGAGCTCCAGAGCTCCGCCGTCCTTCGCTGCGGCAGTTCCTACCTCATCGGACATGCGCGCCAAACCCACCCGCGCGCTGCACAGCGCCGCGACAATTCCGACGCCCGTGACGCCAAGCGTGAGCCATTTGCGATCTACCATTGCCATCTCCTCCATATCGAGTGCGTTCGTATCGGAGCCGCCGCGTTCGTGACAGACACGCGCTTCGACCTCGGGCAGTTACCTACCCCAGGCTCAGACGTACCGACGCAGAAATCGACGCACAACGACATCTGCGCACATCAATTGACGGTCCGCGAGCTTTCACGGCGACGAGCCCGTGATTGCTCTGCCTCTGACCAGCCACTCACTCGCGTTGACATACGAGCAGCAGGACACGTAGTGTCGCAAAGCGCACGATGGCGGAACAACAAAAACCCAAAATTGATCTGAAGTCACGCCTGCAAAGGATGGCTCCTGCCGCCGGGTCGACGCCCCCCCCGATCCCGGCGGGAAGCGTTCCTGCGCCCGCATCGTCGGTCCCCGTTGGACGGAGCGCCCCGCCTATCACCCCCGGTTCTCCCATGGGATCGGTGCCGGCGCCGGGGGCCATGCCAGGCAAAGCAGCGCAATACGATCCGCGAAACCCACTTTCCGCCTTGGCCCAGGGTGGATTCAAGCCCGGCGGCGGCGCGGGCCAGCTCCAACCTCAGCGAATCGAGGTGGACGAAGGGGCCGTACAACAGGCACGCAGCAGCGCTCGCAAGCAGGGAGTCGTCATCGGATTGGTGCTCGCTGTCGGCGCGGGTGCGGTCTGCTGGGTGGGTGGCAGCGCGTCCCAGCAAGCGGCGGCGCGCAAACAAGGGGTGCACGACGCGCATGATCTTGCGGCGGACCTTATCAAGTCGAAGGGATCGCTCGACCAGCTCAAACAAAAACTCGAAAACGGCGGCAAGAGCATCGTCGGCGACAGGAAATTTCCGAAAGAGCTCTCGCAAGAGCTCGCCGGGTTGAACGTCGATTTTGGTGGAGACAAGCTTTTCGGCCGACGATTCTCCGGCGTCCCCGCCGAAACGACGCGCCAGCTGTTCGACTTCATCACGCGCGTTCAGTCGCTCAATGACAAGAAAGACCTCATCATCGGACTCCTCAGCAAACTCCAAAAACCGATCGAACAGGAGCTGAGTCGGCCCCCTGGAAGCTTTCCGCTGCAATACGTCCTCGTCGTCGACAAGGAAACACCGAGCATGGGCGGATTCCTCGCGCCACTCGCTGCGCCGATCGGGCCGGAAACGGGCGTGCCCAACGAGCTCACGTTCGTCAACCCGCGCGGGTCCGGGAACGTCAAGCTCCCACGGCTCACCGGCGAAAAGATTCCCAAAGAGGGAGCAGCGATCACGATCGTCCCCAATACGTTCGAAAAGGTTTGCCCGAGCTCCCAGCACGGCCAGATCGCTCAGCTCGTGTCCAACATGAACTCTCTCATCGGCGACATCGCCGGGCAAAAGGCCGCCGAGGGGGGGGACGTCATCACCGAGACGAAGGCGGGATTGGGTGAGGTTGCCCTCAAGATCGCAGACTCACTCAATAAAGTGAACTGAGCCCCCAAGCCACGTCGGTGCCGCTCGTGTCGTCGATTCCGGCGCCGACGGCGACATAGCCACGTGCGACGAGCGCCGCGCAACGGGCGGCGCGTGGAACGGACACTGCCCGCGGCCAAAACCAACGCGCGAGGCCTGCGCCGCGCGCCGCGCCGCCGAGGATGAATACCTGCGTCCGCGGCGGAAGGTCCTCGGCAGCCGGGATCTGCGCTGCGACCAAAGCGGGATCCTCGGCGTCGATTTGGGTCGCGTCCACGAGAATTCCAACGGCGCTGGCATCGTCGCTCCATGCACCCAAGCCAAAGAGCGGAACGGGCGTACGGGCGCCCCGTGCGCACGTCACCAGACGCATCGCCGTCGGGCGTGGGTGGATCATGTACCTGACTGGAGCGCGGGCTCCGGAACGATCTCGACTTTGACGACTCGAGTCTCGTCCGCCTCGCGCACGATGAGCTTCAGCCCTCCCACCCGCAGCGTGGCGCCAACCTCTGGCACGCGCCCTGCCCGGCTCACGATAAGGCCTCCAAGCGATTCGAATTCGCCGTCGTTTGGCAAGGACTTACCAAGCGCTTGCGCAAGGTCGGCAAGTGGTACCGAAGCATCCGCCACGACACGCCCATCGCCCATCGATTGGATGCGGGCCTCGGGGTCGTGCTCGTCCCGGATGTCGCCGACGATTTCTTCGATGATGTCCTCGAGCGTGATGAGGCCGCCCGTCCCCCCGAACTCGTCGCTAACGACGGCCATGTGGAGTTGTCGCGATCGCATGTCCTGCAGTATTTTTGCGGCCGATTGGCTCTCGCTGACGAACATGACCGGGGTCCGCATGACCTCGCCCAGTGTCGTGGCGGCCAGCCGTCCATCACGGACGAGAGCGAACAAGTCCTTGGCATTCAGCAAACCGACGATGGTGTCCAGGGTTTCGCGGAACACGGGATAACGCGAATGACTCTCTACGGCGACCAGCGCCACGACGTCCGATAGTGGCGTCGCGAGCTCTATCCCGAGGATGTGCCGGCGCGGCACCATCACTTCACGCGCGGTCAGATCCTTGAAGTCGAGCACCTTGCGGATCATCTCCGCGGGCTCGTTCGCTATGGCCCCCGCCTTCTCTCCTTCGCTGACCACCCATTCGACCTCTGTCTCGGTAATCCGCGCGTCGACGGGGTGCGACTCGGGGACGCGGCGGCCGACCGCGCGTCCCACGATGGCCAAGGGATCCGCCAACGGGATGAGCACCCATTCGAGTGGCCGCAGAAAAACGAGGGTCAACCCGCCGACCTGCTCGGGGCGCCGGCGAGCCAGCGTGCTCGCGACCTCTGTAAACGTGCCGTAGGTCATCACAGCCCCCAACACAGCAAGGGGTAGCGCGAACCGGTCGAGACCCGTTTCCCGAGCCGCCTGGTTCAGAAGCACGGTCGCCGTGCTGAGCGCGACGATCCGTCCAACGAGCCACCGGGAGAGGATGCGAAGCGGATCGCTCGTGTACCGCCGAAATTTGGCTCCCGCTCTCGAGTCGTCAGCGCTCAACGCCTGCATTCGGCGCTCTGGGATCTCGATCAGCGCCGCTTCGCCGGCGGCGAACAGCGAACCGATCGCGGTCGCCACCCCGGCGGCGATGAGGTCGACGACAAGCCCCCCTGGACCTGGGTTCAATGAGGCAAACCTCGCATCATGGTCTCGCGCCGCAGGTCGCTCGGGCGGCGGCGCGCCCGGTGGGGTCAAGCTAGCCTAGTAGGGCTGGGGGTCAAGCGGCGCACTGCAGCGCGTCAATTTCTCCGGTCTCCCGTATGCGCTCTTCGCGCTACCGTGAC
>JALYHX010000461.1 GCA_030776305.1 Myxococcota bacterium | reverse complement strand
CGCTCGGCGGGTGGCTGGGGCGAAAGAACGACTCTCTCGGACCCGTCGTCATGATGCGCGGTGCGCTCATTCTCGTCGCCGGGTTGTGTGCTGTAGCCCAGCACGGAGTCGATGGCCTCATTCGTATGGCAACCGAAGCCGGACTCGGTTTTGCCGTCCCTCAGAGTCTCCGCGGAGCACGGTCGACCTGAACGAATGTGTAGAAGTAGGAGGGCTGAAGCCCGGGGCAGCTAAATCAAGAAGAAGTAACGTGGCTCAAAGCCCGCCGGGGGCGGGCTCATCGAGTGGCGTTATGACGTGCATGCACGCGGGAGCGGGACCGAGGCCGTCCGTCGACACCGCGCTCATGCGAGCAGCTTCGCGGCGTGCTGGAGGAGGTTCGCCGCGAGCCCAGCGAGCAGCGCAACGGAGGTGACTTTCTCGACGCCACGGACGAGCAACTGAGAAACACCGTGGTGGTGCTTGAGATGGGCGTTGGAGAGCTCGCAGAGGGAGGCGCGGGCGCGGAAGGTGCGCTTGGCTTCGTCGGTCTGCATGCGCTCGCGCCATGCACACACAGCAGCATCGTTGTCGGCATTCGGTCCGGCCTTGGCAGAGCGCGCGGGGACGGAGATGAGCGCTTCGACGCCGAGGGCCGCGCAAGCACGAATGCAGTCGTGCTTGGCGTGATTGGCATCTGCAAGGAGCACCTTGGGGAGAGTGCCCGTTCGCTCCTTGATCTGTTTGAGCATTGGCGTGACGGAGCCCATGTCGCTCCCCACGTTCGTCACACGAATACCGACGATGGTGCGCGGTCCGCCCAACGCGGAGCCCGCCGTGGCCATCTGCACGTTGTAACCAGGGCGATAGCCACCATCGGCCATCTTCATTACGCGTGCGTCGTCGTCAGTCGTCGATGCACGGGGCTGCTCCTTGCCTTCGTGACGGAGCTGTTTGACCGTGACCCGCGCGTCGTCGACACGCTTCTGGTAGTCCCGCGCCGCGGCGAGGCGCGCGGCTTTCTCCGCGGCGCTCGGCTCCGGATCGTCGGACTCGACGAGGACCGCGCGGAGGTGGAGCGCCGCTTGCTCGCGACACTCTTCGAGCGAGGCCTCGGTGCGAAAGGAAGGTGCGGTGGCATTGGCGCGGATGCGCGTTCCGTCTTGCGCCACGAGATCGAGCGACAAGAGGCCCTTGTGCAGGAGCACACCGAGTACGTCGGTGAACAAGCGATCGAGAGCCTCACGGTGCCCGACTCGGAACATGCTGAGCCGCGCGTGGCTCACCGTCTGATCCCCCACAATCCAGCGGAACGCGTCGTCGGCACACGTGAGCCGCTCGAGCGCACGCGCACTGCCGACGCCGATGGAGATGCCGTAGAGCCACAGCACCAGAAGCATCCTCATGCTCGCGAGGGGCCGCCCGGCGTGTCCCTCCAGCGCCTTCGCTCCGGCGGAGAACGCCGATAGGTCGAGTGTCTCGACGATGCGCCACAACAGGCGCGCACGGTGGTCGGCGGCGAGCGCGTCGTCAGGGATCTCGAAACGCATGACCCCCTGTCCACGGAACGGTTCGTTCATCCGTACTTGGCTCATGAAGGCCCTACGATCGGCCGTGACAAATGGTTTCCATGACGCACCGCATTTTTCTGCGTGATCGGCAACGCACCGTCGCAGTGGCCGATGAGTCTTTCGTGCCCCGACGCTCGCCTGCGCTCCTTCTCGTTCACGTCGTCTGGGCGACCCGACGGCGACGCCCTCTGCTGCCGCCCGCCTTCGACGCGACGCTCTGCGCGACCCTCGGCGACAAGGCGCGCGGCATCGGTTGTATCCTCCACGTTGCCGGGTGTGCCTCCGACCACGTTCACGCCGTGGTTCGCGTCGCGCCGACGGTCAAGCTCGCGGATCTCGTGCGCCAGATGAAGGGCGGAAGCTCCCGCGACATCAACGACCATCGACTCTTGCCCCACCGTCTTGCCTGGCAGGACAGGTACTGGGCGGAGTCCCTCGGCCCGGAGGACTTCGATCCGCTGGCACGCTACATCCGTCACCAGCGCGAGCGCCATGACGACTCGCATCCCGCCGAGCGATGGCAGTTCGCCGATCAGGAGCCCGCCACCGGCGGGCTTTGAGCCCCGTTACTTCTTCTTGATTTAGCTGCCCCGGGCTTCAGCCCGGGTGCCCCTGCAGCCGGCCACCGCGATTTTTCGACACGTTTTGAGGGCCGACCGCTGGGCGGCGCGCTCGATTTCGACGAGCCCCTGAACGAGCGTGGGGGTGAGTCCCTTTCCCGTGATGCGCATCGCCGTTTCCAGCGCCTTGGCGGGGAGGTTC
>JALYHX010000460.1 GCA_030776305.1 Myxococcota bacterium | reverse complement strand
CTTCGGCGTCGTGCCGAGACCGTCCGGCATCGTCCTCGATGCATTCAGCCTCGTGCTCGATGCGTTCGCCGTCGTCATCGACGCGTCCGGCATCGGGCCGTCCCGGGAGATCTTCGCGTTTGCTCCTCCTATCGTCGCGCTCGAGGCGTCGTACACCTCGATCGGAGCAGAGCGTCGCGCACTGAGCGCGTCGAGCACGATGCTCTCTGCGGCCGCTACGTCCGGCGCGGCACTCAGCATCGTGTCGAGGCGCCTTGTCGTCGCGACGACTCGCTGAGCACCGAGCCGAACGCAGAGGGCATGATGCCTAGAGCACCGATCCGACAAAAAGCCGCCAGCAGGTAGCGGCCCGAATCCAATTGCCGCAGAGTGTCACCAGACGAAAGAGCGTTTGGGCCGCGTGGAGGCTCAGCAGCTCGGCGCGACGGCGGCGTCGTATCCCACTGCCGGCACGTAGTCTTTGGGAGCGGTCGGATCCTTCGCAAAGGTGGACGGCCCTTCTGGCTGCGTATGGGTTCCAGTACCAACGGATGTCGCGCTTCCCTTCTCCGTGCCATCCTTCACGGTGTATTGCGTCTCGGTTGTCCACCCGCACTCAGAAGGAACTCGAACAGATAGCCTCCCTCGCAGACGGGATGCCGGTCGGCATTTTCATGTCGAGCGCACCGAGCGGTGCGTTCGTGTACGCGAATCATGCGTTCCACGAAATCCTAGGGGTGACTTCTGGCCCGGGAGCTCGCGTCGACTTCCCCGCGGCCTTCGGCATCCGCACACACGACGGCGCGCTCTATCCGAGCGATCGCCTGCCGTTCATACGAGCCCTGCGCGAGAGAGCCGACGTCAGGATCGACGACATCGTCGTTCATCGATTGGACGGCAGGCGCGTTGCCGTCCGCGCCTTCGCGCGACCGCTCTTCGACGCGGCGGGAGCCGTCGCGTACGTCGTCATCGCGTTCACCGACATCACCGAAGAGGTCGAAGCGCGGGCGCGCGCCGATCTCGTCGAGCGTCGCATGCAGCATGTTTTGTCACACGCGCCGATCATTCTCTTTTCGTTCGACCAACAAGGGACCGTCACGCTTTCGGAGGGGAGGGGGCTCGATTGCCTCGGTTATCGGCCGAAGCAGCTTATCGGGCGCTCGGTCTTCGATATCTACGCGGACGACCCGGTTGCCCTCATGAACGCCTATCGCGTGCTCGACGGCGAAGAGTTCACCGTCGTCAACCAGCTGGGCTCTGCGGCGCTGGAGACCACGTTCACGCCCGTCCGTGGGGCGGGTGGCGAAGTGATCGGCGCTGTCGGCGTCTCCGTCGACGTCACCGACCGCGTGGCCATGCAAACTCGGCTCCTGCAAGCCGAGCGCCTCGCCTCGATGGGAACGCTCTCGGCGACCGTCGCGCACGAGATCAACAACCCTCTCACCTACGTTCTCGGAAATCTTGAGCTCGTGGCTGCGCACCTCTCCGATTGCACGACAACGGTGCCCGCTGCCGCCCAGCTTCTCCAGCGTGTCAACCAGGCGCGCGAGGGAGCCGATCGTGTGCGGCGCATCCTTCGCGGATTGCAAGCGTTCTCACGCCAGGACGACGACCGCGCGGAGCCCACGGACGTCCATGCGGCCCTAGAGCGCGCGCTCGAGATGACCGACAACGTCATCCGCCGTCGCGCACGCCTCGTCCGGCAATTGGGTACGGTCCCGCCGGTGCTCGCGAACGATCTACGGCTGGGCCAGGTCTTCGTGAACCTGCTCCTCAACGCGGCTCAGGCGATCCCCGAGGGCCAGGCTGACTCGAACGAGATCCGGGTCCGCACTTGGCACGACGAAAAAAACAATGGAGTCGTCGTCGCGATCGAGGACACTGGCTGTGGCATCTCGCCGGAGGTCAGAGCACGGATCTTCGAGCCGTTCTACACGACCAAACCCATCGGAGTCGGAACCGGACTCGGCCTTTCGATCTGCTACGGCATCGTGGACGGCTTCGGCGGCAGCATCGAGGTCGTGAGCACCCTCGGCAAGGGAGCGACATTCAGCGTGAAGCTCCCGGTGAGCGCGGTCGGATCCGAGGGAGCGGCGATTGCGCAGCCGGGCGCGGCTTCGCTTCGCCGTGGCCGGCTTTTGATCGTCGACGACGACGCGAACGTCGCGCGCTCATTCGCGCTCATGCTCGGCGTGAACCATGATGTCGAATTGAGTCTCGAAGCGCGCGGGGCGGCGAGGCGCATTCTGGCGGGCGAGCGCTTCGACGTCATTTTCTGCGATCTGATGATGCCCGGAATGACCGGCATGGAGTTCCACGCCATCGTCGCCGCCAATGTGCCGGAGCAGGCTGAACGGATCGTGTTCATCACGGGAGGCGCGTTCACACCGGAGGCTCGCTCATTCGTGGCCCGAGCCACGAACACGTTCTTGGAGAAGCCCTTCGACATGAAGGAGCTCCATGGCGTTCTCGCGAGGCACGTGGAGCGAAAGGCTACCGCGAACACATGAATCGTGGGGACGCCGGAACTGTATCTACCGGGCTCGCTTCACGACGATGAACGCGCAGACGAGGGCGAGTACGACGAGGACACCAGCGCTCGCGCGTTGCGACAGATCCATCGGGGCCGTACCCCCGAGCAGGTTTCGCACATGACCCCGAGGCGTCGCCAGCGAAGCTGCGCCATCGGTGGCTCCGAGCAGCCAGTCGACCACGAGGAGTACCGGCCGCCCTCCACCACGCTTGCCCAAGCTGGCGCCGAGCATGAACCAGGTTCCGTAGGCCGTGCCCCCGAGACCCCCGGCATAGGCGCTGACGATCGTATCACGTACGAGGGGCGGATCCCCGGTGCCATGCGCGAGCATCGCCACCACGGCGGCAACAATTGACCCCGCAACGGCGCATGCTGCGGCGGCGACCAGTATGGCAACGGCCGACACGCGCGTTGGCCGCGCACCCAGTGTAACGAGCGGCGCGGTCGAAGAAGAGAGCGATTGCCCACCGACGATCGCGCCGACGAGCGTATACGCGAGGAGCGGTAAAACGAGGGGGCCATAGCACCCCAGCAGGGCATGGTCGGCGGCGCGCAACGAGCCGTTCGAACGTGCGGCGACCGCGAGCACGATGGCGAGCACGCACCACGCGATCACGGTGAGCCGGGTCCGCCATGGACGCAGCACACGCGCGAGCGGCAGCCAAGTCAGCGCGCGGATCAAGGGGGCTCCTGGTTGATCGTCGGGGCCCCCTTCCCCGCACCTGCTTGCTGCAGAGCGGGTTCCAACGATGCACGCGTTCGTGCGACCGCGTTCTCGTACGTCGCCGTGGCAAGGCCTGCCGCGGCGGCACGGGCCTCCTCGAGGGACGGCGGTTCGACGCGCACCTCGGTTACATCCACAGCCGACGCGAGGATCGCGCGGCTCACGGCTCGAGAGAGCTCCACTGCGTCGCGTCCGCGTACGGTCACGACCGTATTGCGTCTTGCGACCGCCTCGATCCCGGCTTCGCGCGCCAGAGACCCGGCGAGTGCCAGGGGATCGCTTGCGATAATGCGAATGCGCACCCCGCCGGGGGAGAAGCCAACGAGACGGTCCGTCGATGACGGCCGACCGACGATGGTGCCGCCGCTCAAGAGGATGCAATCGTCGGCAAGGTCTGCTGCGTCGCGCACCGACGCCGTCGCGAAGATGACCGCGTGTCCATCACGCGACCGTGCACGAAGCAGCTCCGGTAGAGGACTGGCAGCCCGCGGGTCGAGCGCGACCCATGGCTCTTCGATGAGCAGTACACGTACCCGCGTCGATGTAGCCGCTTCTGCAATCGCCACTGCCCGGGCCTCGGCCCGGGAAAGTGTCCAGACGCCACGGGAAACGAGCGCCTCGACCCCAAGCGCCCCCAGTCTCTCTACGGGGTCATGAAAGGGTTCGCCACGAATGGCCGACGCCATCGCCAGCACCTCCCGTACGCGAAGCGCCTCTGGCAGCGATGGCTCGAGCGGGACGAATGCGATGTGCCGCCTCACCGCATGGTCGGTAGGGGGGCCATCGAGTACCCGAACCCTGCCCGTTCGTGGGCGCGAAGCGCCTGCGATGAGCGCGAGCACGAGCCGACCCCCGTCCCCATGGCCGCCGACGATCGCATGGATACCCCGCCCCCACGTGACCGATACGCTCGCCAGGGCAAGGGGTCCTTGTCGCGCAGATACGGCCTCGAGCGCAATCACGATGCTGGCCCCGCATCGGCGTGCGCGATGCGAGCGCCAACCACGACCAGCGCGACTGCCACTACGGCGCTCAGTCCGGCAACCGCCCTTGCTCCACGCCGCCATGCCTCGAACGGCCAGGCGAACCCGTCGCGTACTGCCTCGAGCGCCGCCGGGATCGATGTGAGCTCATGCCAGTCCCGCGGCAAGAGTGCCGATGTCCAAGGGGCAAGGAGCTCGGGCACGACGAGGATGGCGAGGAGCGCGAAATATCCACCCACTCGCGAGCGAGCACCGAGCGAAGCCATCGCGACGGGGCCGATGGTAACCGCGAATGCGACGGCGTAAGTGACCGCTGCCGCGCCAGACACGGCACCAGGCAGAAGGGCCTCCCGATTCGTTTCGCCGGCAGCGGACGTCGCCGCGATTGTAGCGACGAGTGCCGCACATCCGACGGCTAGTACCAGGAGAATGACGAGACCACCCACGCGTGCGCCCACGTATTCTGCGACGGTCGCGCCGCGCGCCCGAAATAGCGACAAGATCCCGTCCTCGCGATCGCCATGGAGCGCACGCAGCGCGGCGCCATAAGCAAGCGTCACCCCTGCGCTCCACGCGATCCCCTCCGTCGCGAGGATCGGTAGTTGCGCCAGCCCCCGGCCGCCACGGCGTGCCATTTCGAACGCGGCGACGATCGAAGCGATGATCCCAAGAGCCACGAGGATCAAGCCCGTCACCGCAAGAACGCCGCGCGCGGCAAGCCACACCC
>JALYHX010000459.1 GCA_030776305.1 Myxococcota bacterium | reverse complement strand
GAGAAGCGATCGCCCGGGCTGCCATCGCAGCGACCAAGACGCCTGCCACCAGCGAGACCGCACCCACTCCGTCCCCGGCCGGGTCCGCAGACCGCCGAACCGACGACACACGCCCGACCCCCCACGCGAGCCCGACGGCCACGAGCGGCACGCCGAGTCCCAGCAGCCCCCCACGGCTCTCGAAGCCGGCGAATAGGCCCACCGCGGCCATTCCAACCCATGGCAAGCGCTTCGTGAACGGGGTGGGGCCCCTCTCGTCGCGATCGAATGCCGCGACAGTGAGCCCTCCGAAGGCCATCGCCAGGCCCGCCATCGTGCAAACGTCTCCTAGAATCGACCGCGCCTGGACGAAGTAGAGTGGCATCGTCGATAGGGCGACCGCCGCATAGACTCCCGCCCGTCGATCGAAGAGGCGCGCGACGAAGGAATATGTCGCAAGCACACCCGCGAGTCCCCATAGCGCCAGCGGCATGCGCCCGGCCCACTCGTGCAGACCGAATAGCTTGAAGCCGAGCGCAACGGAAGACATGGGCAGCTGGGGGCGGCCGAGATCGTTGAGGTGCGGCAGCGAATTGTCCGCGCCGTCAAGAGCAAGCCCCGAGGCGCCATAGAGATGCAGCGCGACGCGGCGCGACAGATCCGCGACGTTCAGCTCGTAAGGGTCCCACAGGCCGCTCTTCGAGAGCGGCGGGAGGACGAAGAAGAGAAGCGCGGGCGTCGCAAATGCGAGAGCCAGCGGCATCCAGCGCATCCACGGTCGCGGGGTGGCTATCCCCGCGTCCCCACCCGGAACGGGGTCGCCCGCAATGGCCAATGGCTCCGTCAAAGGCTTGGGATCGGCGAGGGACATGGCGCTTCGGCGGTCCGAGAAGGGCGGACACTACTTCCAAGATCCGTCGGCGCGCAACCGCTGCATGCTACAGCCCAGGCATCCACCCATGAGCCACGCGTCTCCCCGGTCCACGACGCGTTCTGGTCGCGTGGCCCTCGTCGGCCAGCCGAACGTCGGCAAGAGCACGCTGCTCAACGCGCTACTCGGACAACCACTCGCGATCACGAGCCCGTATCCACAGACGACGCGCGACGCGGTGCGCGGGATCCTGACGACCTCGGACGCGCAATACGTCTTGGTCGATACGCCCGGCATCCACGCGCCGCGGACACGTTTGGGCAGGTGGATGAACGACGTGGCCCGACAAGCGGCACGCGACGCGGATGCGGTGGTGCTCGTCGTCGAGGCCCCCCGCGACACCCCTGTCACCATGCTCCCCAGCGAAGGGGATGTCGCGCTTGCATCGGAGCTGTCCGAGATGTCGACCGTGCTCGTCATCAGCAAGATCGATCGACTCAAGAACAAGGCACGGCTTCTGCCTTGGATACAAGCCCTCGCTCAGGGCCGTTCGTTCATGGCCACCATCCCACTGAGCGCGAGGCGCAAGCAAGGCGTCGACCGACTGCTGATCGAGCTCCGTCCGCTGCTGCCCGAGCAACCGTGGCTGTTCGAGCGGGACACGCTCTCCGACCAGCCGCAGCGGTTTTTCGTCGCAGAGCTCGTGCGCGAACAAGTCCTCAAGCACACGCGGCAAGAGGTTCCCCACGGCGCGGCGGTCGTCGTCGAAAGCTTCGACGAGAATGTCATCCCCCAGCGCATCGAGGTCACGATCCACGTCGCGCGCGCGGCACACACCAAGATCCTCGTTGGCGCAGGAGGGCAAATGCTCAAGAGCATCGGGACGTCCGCGCGCGCGCGTATCGAGCGGATGATCGGCGCTCGAGTTCACCTGGCGCTCCACGTGCGGGTTGCTCCGGATTGGATGAACGACGAGGCACGGCTGCGCGAGCTGGGCTACTCCGCGAGCAACGCCGGGCTGGACCGAGGCGAACGATGACCAAGCACCTGCAGCGTTACGCACGAGGCTCACTTCCGGGCGGCTCGACCGGGTCCCCCATCGTTGCAATCGTCGGCCGGCCGAACGTGGGCAAGTCGACCCTCTTCAATCGACTCGCGCGAGCGCGCATTGCCATCGTCGACGACACGCCCGGGGTGACGCGCGACCGTCAATACGCGAACACGAGCGCGTACGGAAAACGGTACACGGTGGTCGACACGGGCGGATTCGATCCGCAAGACGACGACCCGATGAAGGCAGGGATCGCGGATCACGTGCGCATGGCCATCGCCGAGGCCGACGCGATCGTCTTCGTCACGGACGCGACCACCGGACCGAACGACGCCGACCGCGCCGCGGTAAGCCTTCTGCGCGCCAGCGGAAAACCGGTGCTGTTCGCCGCCAACAAAGCGGACTCGCCTCGAGTCGATCCGGAGGCGTTCGAGCTCTATCGCCTTGGCGTGAAGAACGTTTACCCGGTCAGCGCGCTGCACGGGCGGGGCATCGGCGAGTTGGAGTCGGCGTTGCTCGAGTCCCTCCCCGACAGCGACCCGGAACCGATCGACGAGGCCGAGGCCCCACCGCGGATCGCGCTCATCGGGCGACCGAACGCCGGAAAGAGCAGCCTGCTGAACCGCGTGCTGGGCGAGGACCGCGTGCTCGTCGATGCGCGCCCGGGGACGACGCGTGACGCGATCGATGCGCTCGTCCAGCGGGGCGACCGTCGATACGTGTTCATCGATACGGCCGGGATCCGGCGCAAAGCCAAAGTGGCAAAGGAGGCGAGCACGGTCGAGTCGCTGAGCGTCCTCTTGGCGATACGCAGCATCGAGCGCGCGCACGTCGTCGTCGCTCTTTGCGACGCGAAAGAGGGGGTGGCGGAGCAGGACGCGAAGATCCTGGGCCTTGCCGAGGAGCGCGGTCGCGCGATGATCGTGGCGCTGAACAAGGTCGACCTGTTGTCGAAGAGCGAACTCGGCAAAGTCGAAGATGACGCGCGCGACAAGCTGACATTCTTGCCGTACGTGCCGATGGTTCGGACAAGCGCCAAGACGGGGCGCGGCGTGGCGGAGCTCTTCGCGACCATCGATCGCGTGCGCGACGCATTTTATCGACGCGTTCCGACCGGCGAGCTCAATCGGTTCTTCGAGCAAGTGCTCGACAGCCATCCGCCGCCGACGATGGGGAGTCGGGCGCCACGCCTGTATTACGTGACGCAGGCGGAAGTCGCCCCGCCGACATTCATCGCGATGACGAATGCGCCCGAGTCGATCCATTTCTCGTACCGGCGCTACGTCGTAAACCAATTACGGAAAGCATTCGGGTTCGAGGGCGTTCCGGTGAGGGTGCACTACAAGGCGAGGAGAAGGAGGGAGCGCGGGGTGGACAAGGAGAAGAAGGCGGAGTAGGCGCGGGCGCGTGGCGCAGCGCCGGAATCCGAGGCGCCATCGGCAAGGCAGCGAAACAAGCCGCCGTGATCGCGAATCGCCCTCAAGCCGCGCGCGGCGGCGAGCGAAGATGGCCAGAGCAGCTCCAAGAAGCCACAAACCGCGCGACCCATTAAAAACTGAGCCGCGTTCCGAGATCGCGCACCCACCGTGACCTTCGGGGCTGCCAGCCGGTTGGCCGGCGAAACCGGAGCCATCCGAGGCTCCTCCACCCGTTGCGGAGTCGCTCCAGGCGCCCGCATCCGGGCCGACCACTGCTCTGCTTCCCGAGCTCCCGCCCGTTCCCGGCAAGCCGCCGCTCGACGTCGCGGTTCCGGACGGCGCGTCCATATCGCCGGGTAGGCCGGCCCCGGTCCCTGAATCGCCAGCGTGGTTCGTGCTGGCATCGGCGCCGCCGGTCGCACCCGTTCCCGCATCCCCACTCCATGCGATGCCGCCGTCGGTGTTGGTGCCGCCGGGCGCGCCACAGAGCTTGAGAGGCGTGGTGGACTCCGGGCCGACGACGGGCCAACCGCTGGCACTCCATTGCAGCTCGTTTTCGCCGATCAACGAGCCACCCGCGTTCGGATAATAATGGTACGTGAACCGCTCGACGCCGCAGGAGCTGTAGACACCGATGTGACCGGGGCCATGAATCGTCGCCGTGCCCGCGTAGAACACTTGATCACCAGAGTAAGGCCCCGTGATGCTCTGCGAGCGCGACACGTTGATCGTGTATGTGCTCGACGCTCCGCTGCAGCAGCCACCTGTCTGCCAGAAGAAATAATAGTAGCCGCCATGGTAATGAATATAACTTCCTTCTCGATGGCCCTGCGCAATCGGATATCCTGGCGAATCCGGCGGCTGCCATCCAGGATCGGTGGTGAGTGGCAAACCAGTCTTGTTGTCCATACGGGTCACGAAAATGGAGTTCGCCGTGGACGGAAAAGGGTATCCGCCGCCCCAGGAGACCCATAGGTTGCCGGCGGCATCGACAATGGGCGCGGGGTCGATGACGCTGTGGGTGACACCGACGGGTCCAGCAATGGCAACACCCTGATCGGTCCACTTGTAATTGGGTGAACCTGGATTCAGGCTGGGCGTGGTGAGAAGCACGAGCGCGCTGTCCTTTGCGGACGACCACATCGAACCGTAAAGGTAATACTGACCATTGAGAAAGATGCCGTCGGGAGCCCATATCCCCTGATTGTTCGCGAGCGATCGATTCCAAGAAGGAGTCGGCACGGTCGCCCATGCCAGACCATCGGGGGACGCGACTCCGCCGCCACCCGTCGAATAGATATATACTTTTCCGTCGGACTCGATCATTCGCGATGGATCGTGAGAACCGTTCGCTCCACTCGTGGCTGCGAAGGCCGCCGACGTGACGGGGCCGACTGCAAGGCCCGCGAGAAGCCCTGCAGCGATTCGGCTTTTGGAACCCAAGCGACGCCATGGGGACATGGGGGCCATGGATAAACAACCATCGGTCATGTGTTTCTCCGCGTTGATGTATGCCTGGTGCATCCACGCCATCGAGCGCGCGCCGTCCCTCGCCGGGTGGCGGTGCCTACACGTTCATGTTTATTGAAGGGACTCGAATCGGGAAAATCGGGGTGTCGAGTTGCCTTTCATTCGCGCAGTCTGACAGGGGCGCCAACTTCCGTTCGCGGTGAACCGGGGTTCCGACGCGCGTCCCCCGAAAGCGCGTGCGGAAGAAAATGGGGTTACTTGCTACCGGGCAACCGATGCAACTTTGAAAAAGAGAGCGTGGAGGGGTCCTACCGAGGGATCACGGCCAGCGGGCCCGGAGCTCACGGGGTGGCCGAGACCGGCGGAGAGGCCGTTCCGGCCGTTCCGTCCGCGGCGACGCCGGCCACGACGTATTGGTAAGGGGTGCCTGCAACGACGCCCGTATCCGTGTAGGTGGTCGTTGCGACGCTGGGAGCCACAGTGGCGAACGGGCCCCCGGTGGCCAGCGCTCGACGCACGCGATAGGCCACTGCGCCAGGCACGGCGTCCCACGTCACCGTGATCGATCCGGCGGTCCCCGACGCGTGTATCACGACCGGCGTTGCAGGAGCGATCGCCGACAGCGCATCGGTGCTCAAGTAAAAGACCATGACTGACCGAGGGGCGAGGGTCACGGGCGTCGCGACAACGCGCTTGGAGACCAAGTCGACCCCCCCCGAAAATCCCGCGGGCGTAGCCATCGCGTACGACGCCGTCGGGTGCGCGTCGATGGCGACGAGCCAATGACCGTAACGGAGCGTGTATCCCGTGCCGCGGCCGCCATCGCGATTGGTCGCCGGTGGCGTCGCGAGATCGGGGCGCAGCGCCACGGGCAGGACGAGTCCCTGATTGGCGTTGATGGGATGATCGGGCGGCGTGAACGGCACCAATCCCTCCACTGCGCCCGACCGCGTGACAAATCCGCCCGTCGGCACGTACTGAACGTCGTCGAGCGTGACCTCTGCGACGCGGGCCCACCCTGGCGCCATCGCGAAGACTTTGGCAAGCCGATTCATCGCGTCCGCGCCGTGCCAGTCGAGAGCCGTCCAGAAGCGCTCTTCGCCGTGTTTCGCCGCGATGACCATGTTCTCGTCGTCCGCCCACGCGAAATCGGGTTGGCCCGACGTCATCGGGAGCACCACTCCCGTCTGCGCCTGCGCCGCGAACGCCGACTCGTAAGACGGAAGATACGCCACGCCGTCCCACCCGGCATAACCCGGGAGCCAGCTCGAGAGCGTCGGTGCGAGCTGACCTTCGGCCACCTCCTGCTGCAGATAGCCGACGAGGTCGTCGCCGACGCTCGACGCCCCTCGGCTCGCGACAAAGACGTCGTCCACCCTGCCATTGCCGAGGTACACTGTGTGCGCGCCGACCTCCTGATCGTTTCGGCAACCCACGGGCTCCATGGCGACGGACGTCATGTGACCCTTCGAGTCGACGGCCGGGTAACGCAGCGCTGCGCGAGCCCGGAGCATCTTGAGCGTCTGCGCCTCGAGCAGCGCGTCGCCGCCCATGCGCGTCGCGAACGCGAACCCGGCGGCCCCTTGTTCGCCGTAGTCGCCACCGACCAGGCAGCCTTCTTTCGTCGTACCCGCCGTCGTCGTCATGTACCAGCTCGGCCCGTACGGCGCCGTGCCGCGCACCGGCACCGGCCCTCCGCCCGGCTGGTCGCTGCCGAGATAGGGCTGCACGCCGTAGGCCTCGTAGACGTAACGGCGCGCCTCGGCGTCGTTCAGAGCCTGCGAGCCGTCGACGAGGAGCAAGCCTGCGTTGGCCATGTAAATGCGGCGCGCGCAGTCCATGTCTTGGTTGCTGATCGTCTTCCGGTTGAAGCGCCCGAAATCGACGCTGGCGCGGAGGGCCGCACCCCAGGCGGCCCGGCGGGTGGTCGTGCCGAGCGTCCCGCCATAGTTCCCGGTCGCCGGCATCGCGGCCTGCAGCTCCGGCCACAGCAATCGAATGGCGTCTCCGACCTGGCCGAAATACCCGCCCCATCCGCCGTTGCCGCCGTGGTCGGCGAACTTCTGCGCCAGATACGTCGCCGGCGCCGCCGCGTACGCCGTCGCCAGCGCGTCGATCCCCGCGATCACCTGCGTGACGGCCGCCGGGTCGTGGTACGCCGCCGTCCAGCTCACGTCGTACGCCTGGGCGATGAAATCGAGATCGTCGGAGGTGAGCGACGTCGGAGCGGTCGTCAACTTCGGCGCCAGCTGCGCGTTGACCCGTGTCTGCCATTGGGCGATCCACGCCGCCGCGTCGGCCGCTGTGGTCGTGGCTCGCGTGGCCGGCGGCGGCGCACCCTGGGCTTCGGACGAGACGTCGAGCTCGGGACCACGGTGCGTGTACGCGCGATAAACGGGCGGCGTGGGGGCCGTCATTCGATGTTGGTAGTTGTCGTACGCTGGGCCGCCATAATAGAAGATCGAGCCGAGCGATCGCAGTGTGACCGTCACTTTGGTCTGCGCGCGCGTCAGCTGCCAGGGGATGCGAACGGTGCGGTAGATGAACCGGCCCGGGTACCAGCCGCCCTGATTGAGCAGAATCTCCTCGTCGGTCAGCAGATACGGGTGGCGCCAGCCCACTTCGAAACCGTTCACGTTCAAGACGAGCCACGACGCCGCGGCGTCGGAACCCCAGATCTTGATCGTGAAATAGTTCTGCGCCACGGGATCCACGGCCAGGTCGAACGACATCGAGCCGCCGTAGTAGTCGCCATTCGGCGTTCGGGGGAGCAAGCGCCGCGCGCTCGACGCCAGCGCGCCCGCGACGACGTCGCTCGGAGCGCTGGCGGGCGGATCGCTCGGAAGCGGCGCCACCGTCGCTACGACCGGACCGAACGCGGCGTTCAGATGGTGCTGCGCTTCGGAGGCGACGTCGCCGAACGTGAGGGTATCGAGCGTCGTCGCAAGCGGCGTACCCACGATGAGCAGAGACGTATCGTCGGAAGGCGTCGGCGGCCCGTCGGCCGAGGCTTGCGCACCAGTGTCGAAGGCATCGGGACGTGGAATCGACGCGGTCCCCGCGCCCCCCGCCTTCGTCCACGCCGGCAGTGGTCGAATCGACCGGTTCGATCGCGAGGCCGTCGCCGGCCGCTGCGGCGTCGTCGGCCGGATGGGTTGCGGAGGACGACGGCACGCCGGAGGAATCGCCGCAGCCTTCGAGCGGGAGGACCGCGAGCGGGACGCTGAGCCAGACGCCGAGAGCGGCGCGAGCCGGACGCGGGTGTTCTTGGGCGACCCGGCTCTCACGGGTTCTGTGCGGAGGTTTCGCGCATCGAGGGCGTCGCACGGCCGTCCGCTACATAGTGGCTGACGCAGTTCCCGGACGCCAGGGCGCGCGTAGGGCCGCGAACAGGACCGAACCGGCGTCCACTGAGCCATGAAGCATACAACGGAGCCGCCGCCGGAACGTACTGGTGGCCATGCGAATCGAAGCCGCGAGGCGAGTGTCGACAGCCTCCCTTCAATCGTCGATCTGCTGCTGGAGCCCGTACCGCCGCCCTTCCCGCTCGTACTTCCATGGGAGCTCGTCAATGGCCGCGAGCGTGGCTACCTTCCACCGCGTGAGGATCGCCATGACGCCGATCCCAGGCGAGCGCCGTGCCGACTCGTTGACGCAGCGGATTCAAATTAGGACCGTGCCGCCACCCGCACACCCCAGGCGACTAGGTGGAAATGAAAACCATGCCATGGCAGGCGTGGTGGCGAGCGCCTCGGAGCCCGCCGTCGGACAAAAGCGTGCGGTCGTGAACGGACTTGTGCGGGGACCGAACGAATAGGGTTGCACATCTTGCGTCTTTACAAACCCCTAGAAACGCCCGGCGCCAACTGGGCAGCGGCCACATCGCTGACGGTCATCGCGCATCAGGTGGCGGGCAAAGCCGTCCGCGACGCGCTCTTTCTTTCGAACTACCGCGCAAACTCACTGCCTTACGCCATGGCATCGGCGGCGGTCCTCTCCTTGGGGGCGGTGATCGGGCTCTCGCGCCTGATGTCGCGACACTCCCCCTCGAGGATTTTGCCCATCCTGTTCGCGCTTAGCGCAGGGGGGTTGGCTATGGAATGGTATGTAGGGTTCGGGTTCCCGCGTCTGGCGGCGCTCCTCGTGTATTTTCACACTGCGCTCTTCGGACCGACACTGATGACGACGTTCTGGTCGCTCATCAACGAGCGCTTCGACCCACATACTGCGAAGCGCGCTGTCGCTCGCATCGCCGGTGGCGGGACGTTGGGAGGCGTTATCGGTGGTCTCGCGACGTGGCGTGCGTCGACGCTTTTTCCGTTGCCTACATTGCTTCTGTTCCTCGCGGCGCTCAACGCGTCGGCGATCGTCGGGGCCATCTTGATACGCCAGCGAAGAAAGCCGACCGATGACGCCGCGCCGGGAGCACTGCCACCTCCGGTGAACTCCGGAAAGTCGGCGTCGCCAATCGAGACGCTGCGAAAAGCGCCCTTTTTGCGCAATCTCGCGTTGCTCGTCGCGGCTGGATCCGCGACGTCGACTCTTCTCGACTACATGTTCAGCGCGCAGGCAGCATTGGCCTTCGCGAAAGGCGCCCCCCTTCTTCATTTCTTCTCTCTTTTTTGGCTGGCGGTGAGCGTCGTCTCTTTTCTGCTCCAGATCACGCTGGGGCGTATCGCGCTCGAACGCCTCGGCCTGGCGGTGAGCATTGCGTTCCTGCCCGGGACCATTGTCTTGGGCGGCGCGCTGGGGCTGGCTGTGCCCGGGCTGACGAGCGCGTCGCTGCTCCGCGGCGGCGAGGCAGTGCAGCGGAATACGCTCTTCCGTTCGGCATACGAGCTTCTCTATACGCCGCTGTCCGAAGCGCAAAAGCGGACGACCAAAGCCGTCATCGATGTGGGGTTCGACCGAGTAGGCACCGTCATGGGCAGCGCCATCGCGATCGTGATGATTCGCTTCGCCAGCGGACATGCGCCGGCCGCCTTGCTCGGCGTTGTCGTGGTCCTTGCGATCGCAACGCTGCCACTCACACGGCAGCTGCATGTCGGTTACGTGGCCGCCCTTCAGGAGAGTTTGCGTGAAGGAAGTACGAAGCTCGACGTGCTCGGCCACCCCGACCGCGCGCGTGAGTCCATCGAGATTGGCGCACGAGAAAAACTCATCGACCGCGTCGAAGCGATCGCGCCGGGAGGTTTGACCTCTCTCTTGGAGGGGCAGTCCACGGCAGACGTCGCGGAGGTCGCGGGGATCGCCAGTCCGGCCGGCGAAGCGTTGCACCGTCCACGAACGATACTCGCGCGTACGGCGGAGCTTCTCTCCGGCGACGAGGAACGCGTGAAGCGCGCGCTCAAGGAGATTTCGCCCCGAGGTCCGTCCGCCGCTTGCGCGATCTATCTGCTCGCGCACAAGATGCTGCACTTGCCTGCGCTTTCGGCGCTTCGCTCAGTTGGCCCTTCGATGGTGGGTCAGCTCATCGACGCTCTACTCGACGAAAAAATGGACTTCGTCGTGCGCAGACGAATCCCGCGTGTGCTCGCCGCTTGCCCTTCGCAAAGAACGGCGGACGGACTGCTCCTCGGCATTGCCACCGAGCGCTTCGAGGTGCGTTACCAATGCGGCCGCGCGCTTTTGCGTGTCACCGACGCCGACCGCACGGTCGTCATTGCCCGAGACAAAGTCATCGAGGCGGTCCAACGCGAGATCGCGAGTGCAAAAACCGCCCTCGAAAAGGTTGCGAGCGAAGACTTCGACGACGACCTCCAGGCCGACGAAAATAACGAACTGATGGAGATGCTGGCGCGGGACCGCGTGGACCGGAGCCTCGAGCAGGTGTTTGCAATCTTATCCCTCCACCTCGAACGAGAGCCACTGCGCATGGCATTCCGCGCTCTTCATCACGAAGACACTCGCCACCGCGGCACCGCGCTCGAATATCTCGAAACCATCCTGCCCAATGAAGTGCGCGAAACGCTATGGCCGTACCTCGGTGCCGAAACGCCGCTCATCACCGCGCGACCCGCGACCGAGCTTCTCGCTGATCTTGCATCGGCAGCCGGTCTCGAGCCCTCCACGGGGAGCGCCGGTCGCCGTGGGCCGTAGGATCGAGCCAACCGATCGAGATTCATGACCTTGTGCCATGAAGTCACGCACGAAGGGCTGCTGCGAGTCGTCGCAGGCGTAGGCCTCGGCCAGGGCCCGGAGCTGCGAGTGCGAACCGAAAATGAGGTCGACGCGACTGGCGGTCCACCTGATCTTGCCCGTCTTACCATCGCACCCAAGGCAGCCCGATGTCCGGCGGGTTCATCACTTTAGTCCCGGCTGAGGATCACCGCCTCGTGGCCACCCGGCCAATCGTCCCTCTTGGGCGGAGCCGTTGTGCCGCAGCAACGGGTAGGTACCGGCGATCGGAGAGCGCTACGGGGGAGTGCAGTGGCCCCACCTCGGCCAACGCCTTCATAGGGTTTGCCCTTGGTGAAGACCGCGACGCGCGCGACAAAAGCGAGACGGGGAGGGGCCGCCCATTCCGGCGACGCTTCCCCGTTCTCTGATTGTCACCACCGTTTAGGTGCCCGTGTGCGGCGTCGTGGCAGCCGTCGTGCCCGTGCTCGTTGCCGGGGCACTTGGACTGCTCGGCGCCGTCGTCACCACCGGTTGCTCTGAAGTGATGGGCGTCACGATGATGCCTGTGACGGCACCCTTGACGCTCTTCTTCTTCTTCGCACCGGTCGTATGCCGCGCTGCGCGAGTTGCCTTGCGCTTTGCGGCCGCCGCCGTCTTGGCCTCGGCCGTCAGCGGTGTCCGCGCCTTCGGATGCAATCCGAAGTCCGCGAGCACGTCAGGCGCAGTGCCGAATCCAGCCTTCACGAACGACACGAACGCGTCCATGAAGACGCGCAGTGCCGGCATGTCGGTTTTTTCGACAGCGAGCCTCGCCTTGGTCGACGCCTTGGCGGCATCCACGTCGTTACGCAATTTCACGAGAGCTTGCAGCTTCTCGGTGACCTGCGCCGGCGTGAACGAGCCCCCGACGAGCATGACTTGCGCCGTGTTCGCCAGGTGCTTGTTCGTCCCCGCGATCAACTGCTGCGCGAGGGCGACGACGTTACCCTTGATGTTCAATTTCGTTGCCATGTGACTCGATTCTCCTTTCCAAAGGCGGCCTATCGCGGTCAACGCCCACGCCCCATTGCGTGGTTGGCGCCCGCATCGACGTCCTTCACTGGTTAAGCTGGGCTCGAATGCCGATTGGCCGCGGTCGATTGAAAATAGGTGAGAGCGTGTACGAGAGGCTTCGAGGCCGGCGGATGGATCCCGTGGACTCGTGCTTCTTCGAGCGGAACGCGTTGCGTTGTCGGCGCGACGCGCCCGGCTTTGAGCGGACGGGCGTGCGGGTACCCGCGTTCGCGCGCGTGAGTTCGCGGGATGCGGGCTCGAGTCCTTCGTTCGCGGATGCGCGTCTCGCCAACGGGGGCTCGAGTCAATCGTTCGCGCATCGGAGTCTCGCGGACGCGGATGCGAGCCCTTCGTTCGCGGATGCGCGTCTCATGGACGGGCGCACGTGGCTCGTTGATTCGGGCGACTTTCAAGCGGAAACGTGCGGCCGTGCGCTCGATTCGTGTGTCTGTCCGGCTGACTCGCGCGCCCGTCCAGCGGACGCGTGTGCCCATCGCCGTGGCGCGCGTGCCCGTCCAGCGGACTCGCGCACCCATCCCTCTGACGCGTGTGCCCATCCAGCGAACGCGTAGTCGCATCCCCCTGACGCGTGTGCCCGTCCGGCGGACGCGCGCACCCATCCCCGTTACGCGTGTGCCCGTCCAGCGGACGCGTAGTCGCATCGCCCTGACGCGTGTGCCCATTCAGCGGGCGCGTGTGCCCGTCCAGCTGACTCATGACCCTATCCAGCTCATTCGTGTGCGCATCCCGCTGACGGCTGCCGTATCCCGCTCACCGGCGCGCGTATCCAGTTGAAGGATACGCGTATCGAGGTGCCTGTTACACGCATCCAACAAACGGATGCGCCAGTCGGCTTCATTCAGGCGCGCGTGCGGCGAGCGCGTCCCCGAGTCTGCCTCGCTGGGGCTCGAGTCGACGGTTTCCGGCTGCGAGTCATGCGAATCGACACGCGCATCCACGGGACTCGTCCGGGCATCGCCGTGATTCTCGCGCGAGTCCGCTCGACTCGCGGGCACATCCCACCGACGCGAAGCACATGGAGATCTTGAACTGGCTTAAGGCCGAGCACGGAATGGGTCACGGTCACGCGAACGCGCTCGTCGGCCATAAGCTCGCTGGATAGCGCGACCGGATCAGTTTCTCCCACTCAACGATCGCGGCGGGGCAGCGCCCTTTTGGAACCAAGCCTCGTTCGCGAGGCCGGCGACGACCACGGTGATCCTTCGAGCTTCACTCACGGGTCACGGAGCGTCGCACTCAAGCCGCCACGCAACACTGCCGGATCTCCTCCGGTCGTACACCTTACTTGCCCTTCTTCGCTTCGCGGGGGGGGGGGGGGGGGGGGGGGGGGGGGGGGGGGGGGGGGGGGGGGGGGGGGGGGGGGGGGGGGGGGGGGGGGGGGGGGGGGGGGGGGGGGGGGGGG